>JAGRBY010001495.1 GCA_020433835.1 Anaerolineae bacterium
CTCCGGCCGGAATGACGATCGTCTCCGGTTCAAACGGTTGGTGGGGGATCTCCGGCGCTTCCGGTTCCGGCGGCGGCCCCAGGTAGACGTAGGTAATCTTATTCCCACCCACCACATCGCCCCCCGCCTTCACGCTGGCGTCAACATTGCCCCCTATAGCGACTGAGCTATCCTGAACATCGTTGATATGCAAGCCCCCAATTTGGCCGGATTGCCTGGTTCGATCCTCCATTTTGCTGTCCTTAAAACTACTTTGACACTAACACGATTGATGGCTCAGGTGACAGTCACTTTTTGAACTGCGTAACTTATAGGCTGATCCTGCCCGCATAACCGTGCCAATCTCCATTTCAAATAAAAATCCCCAGATGCTCTGGGCACCTGAGGAGAATGATGGTTGGATAGGTAGTTCTCTATATCTAACTAACTTCAGAGATATAACGCGATTGTCGGGTCAGGTTCAGCGCTCAGCATGATTTTGATGCACGAGAGTGCCCAGAACCTTATCCTTACTAAGCCTACTTACTT
>JAGRBY010001496.1 GCA_020433835.1 Anaerolineae bacterium
GACGTCTTCCGCTTTGAGAACAGCGGTCCCTTCCAGGGCGCCGTCAGCCTGATGCAAGACTGCGACCAGTTCAACACGCCCAATTCCATGAACACCAACCCGGCCAACCAGATTGCGGTGCGCGGCTACGACATCGACAACGCCTACCTGGGCAACTACGGAGACGGCAGCGCCAGCGTCTGCGCCGGGCAGATTTACCTACCCATCGTGCGGTAAGAGAAGGGCTAGAGATTGGGAGATTGTGAGACAAAAGAGATTGGAGGCGACGACGCTTGTCTCACCAATCTCCCAATCTCCCAATCTCCCAATCTCTCAATTCCAACCAGGAGACCAATATGAACTTGTCAACCTTGAAGTGGTGGTTTGTCGGTGTGGCGGCGGCGTTGCTGTGGCTGTTGACGCCGACGACGAGCTACGCGCAGGACGGCGTAGAATTCAGCATCACCTACGACAGCGGCACGGGGGTGTACAGCGTCTACATGCGCCCCAACGTGACGCCGGCGTCGCCCAACCAGACGACCACCTCC
>JAGRBY010001497.1 GCA_020433835.1 Anaerolineae bacterium
CGTGTTTTTTGGCCCGGATGCCCTAATTGCCCCAGAGCCTGGAGATGAGCCGGGGTGAGTTTGACCAGGGAAAAGTGGCTGTCCCCTTGCAAGGCCTGGGCCAAGGCGTCGATATCTTCGGTCTCCGGCAGCAACTTTACCGGTTGACCTAGCAGCAAAGGGGAAAATAAACTTGTTATCGTGGCATCAAAGCCAAGGGCTGTATTAACGGGAGCGCCGCCGCCTACCTCGGCATAGTAGGCATCGATACACCAAGCCAGATAATTGCTCAATCCTCGATGCGGGATCAATGTTCCTTTGGGTTGGCCGGTTGAGCCGGAGGTGTAGATGACGTAAGCGAGATTGTCAGGCTTTATTTGGCTTATCGGATTATGCGTAGGCTGCTGCCCAAGCTCGTTTGCTATGGCCTCGACATTGATGAGGGTTGCTTGCCCCTCTGCCAAAAATGCGTGGTGCGAGTTCGGGTTTTCGAGAACCGATCCTTCCCCATTCGCTGTTGTTGACAACGACGAACGGCTGATCACATA
>JAGRBY010001498.1 GCA_020433835.1 Anaerolineae bacterium
AGGGTGTATTCGGGTTGAAAAATACAAATGTAAAATAGATCGCCACCAAAGCAGTCAGTCCTAAAATTAAGGCTACCAAAACCGTGATGAGTGGGTTGTTGCCTCCCAAAATTCTCCTCCCCTACAAGTATATAGAATTTAGCAGTATCATCTCAAATTTGGGGCTTTTGTAGGGCAAACTTAAGTTTGCCCTACAAAAGCCCTACTTTTCGAGCAAATACATTTAGCGTTATTTGATCTTCAGTTTTCCCAAGCCAATCGCCACGAATTGAGCCGCCATCACCAAACAGCCGAGGGCCAGCCACCATTTCTTGAACAAAAGGCTAACCAAACCGACCCCACCGATCAGGCCACCTAAAACAATATTGGCCTCTTTGACGTTTTCATCAGCTTGCTCCGGCGTTTGGCCGCGCTCGACCATGGTCCATTTCAAAATTGAGCCGCCGTCGACAAACGGAATTGGCGCCAGGCTGCCAAACCCAAAGATCGCGTGCATCCAGCATTGCGCGGTAAAGAAGTCACGCAT
>JAGRBY010001499.1 GCA_020433835.1 Anaerolineae bacterium
TGTCGTAACCCAGCTCGGCCAGCGTTTTTTCAATCAGCCGTTTTTGACGTAGGACATTGGCCTGGTTGGCAGCAGGTTCGCGCTCATCCAGAATTTCGTCGATGGGTGGAGTGGGCCAGGGTTGGTTTGCCATAATCGAATACTTTTCAGCGTTCTGCGCTCATTAAATGCGCTTCTAAAAATGTTTTTAAGGTGGTCGGAGGGCGACCTAAGAGCCAGCCAAGGACGTTGGCGTTTGCTTCGAAATGATAATGCTCGTAGTAATGAAACATCTTTACCAGCGTTTCAATTTGGTATAAGCTCAACCCCGCCTTTTTCGCTCCCTCTGTCCAGGTGTCGATAGAAATTTGTTGAGCCTCGACAGGTTGGCCTAACACGGTGCTTAACGTGGTGGCAACTTCGCGTTGGCTGGGGTTTTCAGGCCCGGCTAACTCGTACGTGGCACCGTTGTGGCCGGGTTCGGTGAGCACTTTGGCGGCGACATCGGCCACATCGTTGAGATCAACCACACTGAGTCGCGTCTCGA
>JAGRBY010000149.1 GCA_020433835.1 Anaerolineae bacterium
CCTCAACCCTAACCCAAACAAACGAACCGGCGGCATGGATTGCGCTCGATGCGACGGATGATGACCTGACCACCTTTGTCGCCCTCATCATCACCGCGCTCCAAGACCGGCTTCAGGATAAAGGGCAAGCTGTGCTGAATTTTTTACAAACCGTGCCGAACGCCCCTGAGAAAACGCCGCAATTAACGGCCATCCTCATCAATCACCTCAAACCTGCCGAGCCGACACCGGCCGTCCTTGTTCTGGACGATTATCACAGTCTCACCGACCCGGCTATTCATCAATTTATCACCTATTTGCTCGATTATCTGCCGCCCGCGCTGAGGTTGGTGCTGGTTACGCGCTACGATCCCCCCCTGCCTTTACCCCGCTTACGGGCGCGAGGTCAATTGGCCGAAATACGTTTACCCCAACTCTCTTTTGATGACGATGAGGCCGCCGCCTTTTTTAATCAGCGCCACAATCTGCATTTAAGCGGCGAAGAAGTAACCGCCTTACAGCGCCAAACCGAAGGCTGGATAGCCGGACTTCAACTCCTGGCGACGGTACTCATTACCATTCCCGATAACCAAAAACGCTCTACCTATATTCAACACCTTAATCCCGCCAACCGCTCTATCTTTGCGCTGCTGGCCGAAGATGTTGTGGCGCACCAACCGCCCGCTATTCAAGATTTTCTCCTCCAAACCTCCATTTTGCCGGAATTAACGTCGGCCAACTGCCGGGCGGTTACGCAGAACCAGGCCGCTGCGCATTTATTAGCCACGGTTTATAAGCGCAATCTCTTTTTAAACGCCCTAACGCCGGACGCGCTGGACGGCCCCTTTCGCTATCACGATCTGTTCAGCAGTTTCTTACAGCAGCGGCTCAAAGCCGAAAACCCCGAACAGTGGCGCGATCTGCACCGCCGGGCAGCGGCAGTCGCCGCCAGTTATGAACAGCAACTCCTGCACCTGACGCGGGCCGAACTTTGGCCCGAAGCCGCCGATCTGCTGGAACAGATGGGGCGCATGGATACGGAACGCCGCTTCACGCGGCGCATCATCATTACCGCTATCGAAAGCCTGCCCGAACGCGTGCAGCAAGCGCATCCCTGGCTGCTGCTTTACGTGGCCCAATATTATGCCGTGCGCGGTTATACTGAGACGGCGACGCCCTGGTTAAAACAAGCCGCCGCCCGTTTCCACGAGCAAGGAGACGAACTGGGCCAGCTTGAGGTGCTGACCGCCAGGGCGATGACCGATGCCTTAAGCACGACCGAAATCGTGCAAGCATTTCGCCAAAAAATTGAGACCGTGGGCGACATATTTCGTCCCGACCACCGCATTATTTACCACGGCGTAGAACAGTGGCACGCCCTCGCCAACCAAGAATGGTCTTCTTTAACCCGACACCTGCGGGCCAGTATGCAGTGTACCTTGCAAAACAACGATACGGGATCGTTAACGATGGCTTCCTTAATTCTTGGCCCGCAAATGTTATTTAACAACGACGGTCCGGCTCCCATCGAAGCATTTGTGCAGCGCAGTATTCAAGCCGCCCGGCCAAACGATTGGATCTTGCAGATATGCACACAGGGGCTTTTAGGATACATTCGCTTCTTGCAGGGTCGTGTGGACGAGGCCGAGCAAGCCATTCACCAAGCGCACCGTCTGCTGCAAGAGATTGGCGGCCTGGCCTGGATTGACGACCACGTAAACTGGCTTATTCTAGCTTTGGCCTTAACCCGACGTTCCTACGCCGCGTTTGACGATTTTTTTGCGGCCCAAACAGCCCGCTGGGAGAGCCAGGAAACATCGGCCGGCTATTATAAGGGATTTCTCTACTTGCAGGGACGTTCTTTCTGGCTGCAAGGCCGCACCGCCGCAGCCCAGAAAGTTTTGGCCCGAATGGAGAGCCTGCACCCTCCGTCTGGCTACAAAACCGAAGACGAAGAACGCCGGCTGCTGCTTTCCGCTCTTATGGCGATGGCTACCGGCGATACCGGCACGGCCAAAAGGTTTTTGCGCCAGGCAACGGCTCTGCACGAGGGCGTTCGTCATACCATCTTGTTGACGCATCCACGCTTAACCCTGGCCACACTTTATGGCCGACAAAATCGTTGGGATGAAGCGCTCGACGAATTGGTTGCGGTCTTGCAACCGCTAAAAGCCCAAGGAACTCCCGGCGTCATTCTGCAAGAAGGCGAAAGCATCATTCCGCTGCTAGCCTACGCCCTCAAGCAGGACGTCGAGCCGGAAATGCTTCAACCGCTGCTGGAAATTCTCCAACCGGGCGACACCCAAACCATTCCCTTGCCTAATTCCGACCGCTACCTCACCCCCCGAGAAAGCGAAGTGCTGCGCCTCTTAGCCACCGGCGCAACCAATCGCGCCATCGCCGCCGAACTCGTTGTCACCGAACGAACCATAAAAGCCCACGTTACCCGCATTTTAACCAAACTCGATGCCACCACCCGCACCGAAGCCGTTACCAAAGCCGGTCGTTTGGGTCTTATTTGAAATTCCGCTGCCATTAAGTGAGCATCCCGAGTAGTGCGAGCAACGCGAGCACGTATCGAGGGGTGCGGCTACGACGACGCTCTGAGACCAACCCGCACCCCTCGATACGCACTCCACTTCGTTCCGCGCTACTCGGGATGCTTAACTTCATAACATTGTTGGACTCCCTTGCTCACCAAATGTGTACTATCGTACAATGTCACCTGTCCACACATCCTTTATACTTATTTTCAACAAAATCTACTGTGCTACAGAAACCGGCACAAGCAAACCTATTCTTACAGTAAAATAAAGAAGTTTGACAGTCTCAACTGAGCTGACAACAACAATAAAAATGTTCGTTGGCTGGTTTGCTAGTTGGATGGGCAATCAACCAGCCAACGAACCAACAAACAAACTAACCCACTATTTTCAAAGGAGATATTGATGAGCACCACACCATTGAAGCCGCTGCTAGTAGCCCCCGGAGAGGCCCGCGTATATGACCATATCGGTGGCGAAAATATGACCATCCTTTTATCCGCCCAGGACACAAACGGCAGCTTTGCCATGTTTATTGACGAAGTTCCGCCCGCAGCCGGGCCACCGATGCACATCCACCATAATGAGGATGAAACTTTTTACATTTTAGAAGGCCAGCTTGACATCACGATTAAGGGAGAGACGTTCACCGCCCCGGCCGGCGGCACCGCCTTTTTACCGAAAGGAATTCCCCACACCTTTCACAATTCCAGTGAGCAGACAGCCCGTGCGCTGGTCGTATTAACACCGGCCGGTCTGGAAAACTTTTTCATCGAGATCGAACCGCTGGTCATCCAGGCCGAACCGAATATGGCTGCGATTTTAACCGTAGCCGCTAAATACGGCATCGAGGTTGTTCCCCATTAACGCCGCCTTAAAGGTGGCCACCACAAAGTGGTTAGCAAAACATGAAACCATGGCAACAGAAGATAATGGAAGATCGACAAAATAATCGACAGAATTGACATGATTATCATGATTTTGTCTGTCATCATTCGATAAATCGTATTAATTCTGTCTAATTTTCTTCACCTGGTTTAATGCAGAGCTACCACAAAGTGAGGTTCTCTTATTTTTTCACAAAAATAACCTCTGGGTCGAGAATGGGTAAAATGGACGAACCTTCGGCAAGATTTGAAAGATGCGATAAACAAGTAAAAATCTTATCAATCTTGTAAATCCTGTCTAATTATCGAACTCATGAGAATAGTAATTGATAAAGGAGCACAAATGTGGACGAGAAGTTTATAAACAACAGCACTCGCCTGGGCGGTTACACAGCCATCATTGGAGCGCTAACGATGGTCGTTGGCGCAATATTATGGGGCACATCCGGCACGGATCTGTGGGCAGCCCTGGACAGCGGCGATGTAGCCGGTTATCTGGCCGCCACCGGTGCAGTGAAAGCCCAACTTATCGCCAATCTCACCCTTTGGATTATCGGCGTCCTCATTTTAGGCGTAGCCGGAACAACGCTCACAAACACCTGTCATCAGCGCCCCATCTTGGCCCAAATTGCGCTGGTTTGCGTTAGAACGGGCATACCGCTGGTGCTTGTTGCCTACATTGCCATGCTGGCCGTGGTAACACAGATTGCGCCCGATACGTCGCCTACAGCCGTCGCCATGGCCCAAGTTGTCGGCTGGATTGGCGTTCGGGCCGATGATCTGGCCACGGCGCTAATTCTTGGGGCTGCACCGCTCTTTATGGCGATGGCCGCACGAGACGCCTGGATGCCGACCTGGCTAGTGCGGTGGGGTTATCTGGACGGGGTTATTGGCCTGCTATCGCTGGTTGTTCTTTATATTCCCCCGCTTCGAGGGCTGGGCTTTATCATCATTCCCATTGGGGTGGCCTGGATGATTGCCACCGGCGTTGTTTTGCTCCGTCGGCACAGCGTCACGCCCCAAAAAAATGAGCGGGGCGTGACCATCGCCCCGGCATCGAAATGACGTGGCAAAAATTTATTTCTTTTTCAATCCTAAGAAACTTTAGGCAAGCGTCCAATGCTTAGACTTCTCCAGCTTTCGCAACGCTTCTTGAGAAGCATAAAGCCGGATATAACCGCAATCAGCACAGACCACCGGCAATAATTTGGCGTGGGAAAATATGCTCGGTGCCAATTTTGGTAGAAAGTTTGGGCCATAGCCGCCGGCAGCATCAATCTCTTCTTTGTAGCGATAGACATTGTTCGATTTACATTCGGGACAAGGTTTCATTGGTTTTTCCTTTCTAAATACTTTACACAGTTGTAAAAAAATCTTCCCGGAAGCTGGATTTTATCTTCCGGGAAGACAAAGTACATACATCTTACCCTATTGCGTGGGTTCGGCCATTAAGCCACCCACATCAAGAAAAGGCATGGCGTTGCCCAATATCGTCTGCGGTAATTTGCCGTCCCAATTTTGAGCCTGGGTAAAATCGATCAGTTCCGGGTTATCCCGAATGGCCGCGGCTTGCAATTTAAGGGCATCGGCTTTGGCCTTGCCTTCTAATTCTATCAAACGGGCCTCGCCTTCCGCCTCAAGTATCTTGGCTTGTTTCTTGGCCTCTGCTTCGGCTATCAAAGCTTTGGCATCGGCTTCAGCCTTAACAACTTTTTGCTCACCTTCATACTGCACCCGTTTTACCGTGTTTTCCGCCGCCGTGGCATCATTTTTTGCTTTTACGGCTGCTTCAATAGACGCCTCAAACACCTGGGAATATTTGATGCTGGAAATCTGCAAATCAACAACCTCCAGCGCAAACAGGTCATTGAGAACTTCTTGCGCCGAGCGCTTTATTTCCTCGGCGATAACAACCCGGTCTTCACTAATCTTGGTTGTATTCATTTTAGCAAAAACACGCATAATTCGGTCGTTGAGTACGGGCCGGATGTTTTCGGCAATATCAACCGAACCGGCGCGGCCAACTTGATACATCAAATTAAACACAGCGTGCTCCGGAATACGATAGCTCATACTTACGGAAACCTCGACCGGCTGATTATCAACCGTGTACACCAATAAGTTTTCAGCGTGAAACGTATCTAAAGACACCTGCAATGTATCGGCCTGATCGATCAGCGGGATTTTATAATGAAGGCCCGGTTGCAACGGACGGGGCGAAATCACCTGCCCGAACCTTCTTATCGCGCCCAACTCTGTCGGTTCTATGATAAAGATACCATCTGAAACAATGAGCGTAAGAAGCCCAATGATGAAGATGATAGAGAGACATCCCACCGGCCTTTTTGAGAATGTTACCTTTCTTGACATTTCCTTAATGTTTTTTGCACCTTCACCTAAAGATTGCACGACATTTATCCTCTTTCTGTCAACACGTAAGCTTTAACCAAGGTATTATTGGTGTTGACGGTTCTATCATACCAAACCGCTTCGATTCCGTCTCAACCGCTAACAAATTGCCTGTCAATGGCTTGTTAATTTTGAGCATTTGAGCGAATTGGGCTTAAATTCTATGAGGGCAGTTGTCGTAGAAAGAATGGGGGATAATTGTGCGCCGGAGCTTTTAACCGGAGCAACAAAGCTTGCTTTGTCAGCCGCGTTGGGGATCAAAGGTAACTTTGATGCTCCGTATTTGTATTTTCAAGGGGGCTTGTTTGGCGTATGAGTCAATGCGATGCGTTGATAGTGAGCCGGGAAGTTTTTAATGCTAAAACACTGAACAGATGATGGCAATGAGAACACTGATCCTGCCCATACAGGATTCACACCCATCCAATGTCAAAAAACGTGTAGGTTTGCAGTGCAGCATTCAGCAAAATCATCCTATTCAGTGGTTCAGTGTTTCAATCGATATGCATCGGCATTGTGGGGGATCAAATAAAGACCAAACTCACCAACAAGGGGAAACTGTTCCTACCTGAGCGAAAAAAGACAACCCCGGCCAATTAAGCGTCGGTTTGACCGTCGTCTTGGCACGCAACTTCAGCCTGAACACCGGCTTCGAACTCAGCCAGAGAGCCGACTGTAAAAGCAATCTCGCTCAACCGATCAAGCGCCGCCAGGTCAAGTTCCGCCCAAGCTGCGTCAAAATGATCAAGCGGAATTGCAAACCGCTCGGCTAGAAAGCGCCGCAGGAGTTTCATTGTTGCTGTCCGTTGGCCTTGTTCTAAGCCTTCTTCTCGGCCTTCTTCTCGGCCTTCTTCTCGGCCTTTCTCCAAGCCGATGGCTTCGCCTTCTTGCCGGCCTTCTGCTATCCATTGTTCTGCTAATGTTGGCATCGAATCTTCTCCTGTTTCAAAGATGGCTTGCACCACCTCGATAAATTCTTGCCGCTCGATTTTTTCCGTTCCTCCGGCGACATAGCGAAGGATGGTGTGCAGATATTCCAAGCCCGTCTCTTGTTGCCCTAACGTCTGCAACAAGCCCACCATCCCTCGGAACTGCTGCCCGAACTCATCGCGCAAGATGTATTTTAGCAGCAACAAACTCACCCGTAAAATGACCTCGCCCCGAATTTCCTCATCACTATAACGGCTTAGGTCATACAGTTGATATTCAAATGTCGGTACATACCGGCTTAAAGCATCCGGTGCCTCAAACAACGCCGCAAAGTCGAGCGGTATCGTCCACGCCTGCCGCCCGTGGTACAAAACCAGCGGCAGCACCGGTCGGAAGGGCCGGCCTTGTTTGCGATCCTGTTCCCAAATGCGAACCTGATAACGCAGCAGTTGAAAGGCTATCTCCGGTTCAGGATAGCTTTTATGCTCGAACAATAGGTAGATATACATATCTCGACCCGTATGCAAGCTAACCTGATAGAGCAGATCAGAAAAGTGTTCTTGCAGTTCCGGGTCGATGAAGCTGTCTTTAAGGTTCTATTGACATTTACCTAAACTATGTCAGAAAATGGCATTTCGAGCGATACCGGATCGAGAAATCCCCGCCAACGACCGTTTGTCGGCCAAATTCGGGGAGATTTCTTCTCGCTAGCCCGTCGAAATGCCCTAAAAATTCACAATGACAACAGAATTTATAATCACGGTCAACTAAAAAAAGCCACCTTCATCGGGTTCGTATCTACTCGTCTCTATTTCTTCATAACCATCGGCTAAACAACGCCAAATAACCTGAACAACGCGCTGATCCCCCGGATGAAGCCGTCCTTCCATTTGCTTGAGACGCCCCCCACAATTTGGACACCGCCGCCCAATTAAACTACTGGTCAAAACAATTACCCCTATTATTACGATAAAAGGAGCTACACATAAAGGCCCCCCTATAAATACAAATATACCTGCCGTTATAGCTAGCCCTATCCACAAAAAAGGGTTATCTAAAACCCCACGTACCCTATATAAATAGGGTTTTCGCTTTTCCATTGGTCCGTTCTCCATTTTTATTTATTCACCTCACTATTCTTAAGTACAAAAGGATAAGCCTATCTTTATACCAAGTTTTCATGAGCCAGGCTCAGAAGAATGGTGCATCTTTCCAACAAACAGAAAATATAGGGGATAGGATGAACTAATAGTTTCAAGGCGATAGTGAAAAACGAAGACATTTTACCCAGCGCGTGCCACTTCAGGGGATCGTAGTTAGAAACACACCGTAACGAGTTCCACACATAAAACGTATAATTGAGAACTATTATTTGACCTCTTTTATTTCCATATTACTCAATTTTTTACGTTTTGCCTGACATACGTCTGACATATTGTAGACAAATTGATAAGTTTGTTGGCAAAGTTGCGGCACAAGCGAACAGAATCATAAATTAAATTCTCATAATTTGCTTGCTCACCATTGTATAAAAATAGGCGAATTATTTGAGGTTTTTATGTGGGGAAGTTTTCAAAAACCGCCTTACGCCGCTTATCTCAAAGTACCTACGTCTAAAAAAGCGGTGAGGATTTTTTGCATGCGACCATTTTGCATACAGAATGGTCAAAATCATTGTGCACACAACCATTTTGCATACGGAATGGTCAAAAACATCTTACATGCGACCCTTTTGCATACGGAATGGTCGAAATCATCGTGTACACCACCATTTTGCATACAGAATGGTTAAAAACATTGTGCACACGACCATTCTGCATGCGGAATGGTCGAAATCATTGTGCACGTGACCATTCTGCATACAGAATGGTCGAAAACATTGTGCATGTGACCGTTTTGCATACGGAATGATCAAAAACATGACAAAAAGGGTCGCGTTTTATAAATTGATAGCCTTTTTCGGCAAAATCAAGACACTTTTTTAGAAATGGTCGTTTTAAAAACGCGGGGTAGCTCTGCATTAAACCGTGGTGAAGAAAAATTAGACAGAATGAACAGGATTTACGGAATTATGCCCAATAAAATCGTGATACGCTTGCCAATTCTGTCGATTATTGTGTCGAGCTTCCATCATCTCCCGTTTCCACAATTTAATGTCGTGGTTCCCAACCGCAAAGATAATAAAAATAGGGAATACCCTTTAATATCCCCCTAATCCCTAATCCCTACCCCATACCCCCCTTCAACCGTGCTCCACATACTGCCAGCAACAAAGGAAAAGGGGTATTTCCTAAAAGCCGGAAGGAAATACCCCTTTGGATCAATCTGTGGGACAACAGATGGGTAACACGGATAGATATTCGGTTATGCGACCATTAGGCCTTGCTTCCGGCCAGCGATGGTCGAGGTTTGCGCCAGGTGTGGGTTTTAACGATAAAGGCCACCAGAGACAGCAGAGCAAAGACAATTCCCAGAATGACAGACAGGTTGTAGGGTAAATTGAAACCGATGGGTGAAAAGGCGATAAAGGTTACGCTAACGGCAGTCATAAAGGTAGCCGGAAGTGAAGATATCCAGTGATATTGCACTTTGCCTTCGCGAGCCAGGTAAACGGCACCGGCCCACAGAACAAGCATTGCCAGGGTCTGGTTAGCCCAGCCAAAGTAGCGCCAGATGAGATTGAAGTCTTGAGTCGAAATCACATAACCAACTACAAAGAGGGGAACAGCTATGAGCAATCGTTTTGCAATTGTTTTTTGGGATGTGTTGAAAACATCAGCCAGAATTAAACGAGTACTGCGGAAGGCGGTATCACCACTGGTGATGGGGAGAATGATGACGCCGATGATAGCCAGAAAACCGCCAACAGGTCCCAGCAGCGTTGTCGAAACCTCATTGACAACAGCCGAGGGCGAACCGGAAGCAATAACAGCATTCATCGCTTCGGGAGTTTGGTAGAACGAAAGACCTACGGCAACCCAGACTAAGGCGATAATCCCTTCTAAAATCATGGCCCCGTAGAAAACAAAACGTGCATCTTTTTCGGTTTTGAGGCAGCGAGCCATCAACGGCGATTGGGTAGAGTGGAAACCACTAATTGCCCCACAGGAAAGAACAATGAATAACAACGGCCACAGCGGAGCGCCGCCCGGATGGGCGTTAACCATAAAATTCTGGTTAGGCAGCAGCTCGTAGCCGCCAAAAATTAAGCCACCGGCCACACCAACCGTCATGAAAACCAGCAGCGCCCCAAAAATGGGATAAAGCCGGCCAATAACCGCGTTGATAGGAACAATGGTAGCAATAAAATAGTAAGCAAAGATAGCCATAACAAAAGCCGTCACGTTGACACCGGTTAACTCGCTCAGCAGTTTGGCCGGGCTAAGAACAAAGACCACACCCACCAAAAGTAAAAGCAACACCGAGAAAAAGCGCATTACGTAACGGGCCGGCATGCCCAGCGCATCGCCGACAACTTCGGGGATGTTTTGGCCCCGATTACGAACCGACAGCATGCCACTGAAAAAGTCGTGTACGGCTCCGGCAAAAATAGAGCCAAAAACCACCCACAATAATGCTTGCGGACCATACAGCGCCCCTAAAATAGGGCCAAAAATGGGGCCGATACCGGCAATGTCGAGCAATTGAATAAGAAATACTTTCCAGGTCGGCATTTCAACAAAATCAACCCCATCGGCTTCAGTGATAGCCGGGGTCGGGCGGCTGCGGTCGATGCCGAAAACCGACTCGACAAATGTGCCATATACATAATATCCGGCAATAAGCAGGATAATACAAGTTAATAAAAGTAACACGTTACATCCTCCTTGGATGATAAGTCGTTGAAAATGATGAGTGTAGATGATGAGGGCGACCGGCACGCTTTACATTTAGCCCCACGTGCCGGTCACCTCTTCCCGAAGTGAGTCACAAAAACTTATTCGATTGGCTTTACTATATCAAATTTCAAGGGGAGTCTCAATCACTCTGGGCAGGTCAAAAGAAGGACAAAAGAGGTGTTTGTGAAAAATAATACTAATAAAAGAACTAGTTCATTGCTCGTTCTTTTTTATTTCTTCGCCAGGCGGGCGGCCTCGCGGCGATTTTTAACGTGGAGTTTGGAAAGAATATTGCGCACGTGCGATTTTACGGTGTACAGGCTAATATACAGGGCCTCGCTAATTTCCTTATCGCTTAACCCTTCGGAGACCAAATTAAGCACCTCCGCCTCCCGGTCGGTCAGTTGATCGAGCCGATTATCGGTCTCCACAATCTCGTCGGATGGTTGTACGCTGCTTTTCTCGGCCGGTTCCGGTTCGCCCAACCGCCGAAACTCCGACATCACCCGCAGTGCCAAACCGGGCGAAAGTGCCGCCTGGCCCTTGGCCGCGGTATGAATCATATCGATAAGATCGCGGGCGCGAATGGTTTTGAGTAAATAGCCCACTGCGCCGTTCCGAATAGCCTCAAAAATCTGCACATCATTGTCACGAACGGTAAGCATAATGATATGGGTATCGGGCAAGGCCTGGGTAATCATGCGGGTCGCTTCCAGACCATCGGTTCCCGGCATGTTGATATCCATCAAAATAACATTAGGCCGCAGTTGTTGGGCCATAATAAACGCCTCCAGCCCGTCAGACGCTTCGCCCACCACCTCCATATCGGGCTGATTATCCACCACGCTGACCATCCCGTCTCGAAACAGGGCGTGATCATCAACCACCATCACCCGAATTTTGCGCTCTTTTGATATCATTTTTTCCTTGTCTCTCTCTGCGGGGTAATTGGTAACCGGTAATTGGAGACTGGAGATTGGGAGATTGGGAGATTAAAGATCGAATTACCACTGCGAATTACCAATTATTTCAGCACTTTTCCAATGTATTCTCGTTTCATTCCTTACATAGTCTTGTGAGGAGCGGAGCATCCTCCAGAGGCGGAGCGGATTTTATGGCTGCCATTCGCCTTTGAGGCTGATTATTCCGCTTTAGCAATCATTGTTTCGATTGCCCGTTCACCGGCCAAATTATCTCGATGCGGGTGCCTTGGCCCAGTTCGCTGTTAATTTTTAACCGGCCGCCGATACGGGTGGCCCTGGCTTCCATAACGCTCAGACCAAAATGATGGCGATTGCCATCGGTCGAATGGCCGGGCTTAAAGCCGGAGCCATTGTCTTGCACCGACAGCGAAGCGGTGCCGTTTTCGCGTTGAAACTTCAGCCAGGCTGTGTCGGCGTGACCGTGTTTTTGGGCGTTGCGCAGCGCCTCGCCCACAATGCGGGTCAGTTCGGTGCCGGTTTCGGATGGGATAGCCAAACTGCTGGCCTGCTGTAAGTCGAACCTGACCTCGATTTTAAGTTCATCCGAAAGTTTATCCAGTTCGGTGCGGATGATACTTTCCAGGTTGGCCGGCGGCGGCGGCGATACATCGCGCAGTTGGGCAATCAATTGCCGGGTTTCGGTCGTCAGCGCAGCAATCACCTCGCGCAGACTTAACAGGCGTAACTTAACCGCCGAGGGAGGAATCATCAGCGCGTCGTCGGCCAGTTGGTCGGCCTGCAGGTAAAGATAGCTTAGCGTTTGCGCTGTGCTGTCGTGAATTTCCGCGCCGATGCGCTCTCGCTCTTGCAGGCGGGCCACGCTGTGGGCCTGGCGTTGAACCTGCTCAACCAGATTAAGATTATCCAAGGTCAGCGCAATTTGGCGGGCTATCGAGGCGGCCAGCAAGACTACTTCGGGGCTAAAGTATTGCTGCACCTGGCTAAACACGGCCAGTACGCCCAAAATTTGGCCATGGATGCGCAGCGGCACCGCCACAAAAGCGCGGATAAGCCTTTCTTGCACCACGGCTTTGGCCAGGCGTGGGGCCTGGCTGAGATCGTCTAAAACAACCGGTTCGCCTGTTGCCTGCACCCGTCCAATAAGACCCTCGCCGGGAGCGAAAATTGTCAACCCCTTAATTAGCTCATCATCCAGGCCGCGATAGGCTTGTAAGCGAACGGTGCCATCATGGGGATCGGCAATCCAAATACCGCCCATTTCGGCATTCATCGCCGTCAGCGATTGTTCAAGGGCAGTATCCATGAGCTGCGGCCCCGACTGCGATAAGCTGGCAAAAGCCACCACTTCTGACAGCGCGGCCAATTCTTGCGTGCGCTGGGCGACGCGGGCCTCTAAGGTGCGGGCCCAATGAGCCAGTTCATCTTGCGAGTCTTGCAGGTTACGACGCATCGATTCAAAGCTATCGGCCAGGATACTCAGCTCGGCCACGCCATCGACGGTGATTGGCGTCGATAGATCGCCGTGGGCTATCTTTGAGGCGGCTTTTACCAACTGCGGCACCGGCTGCATAATGCGCTGCGCCATCCAAACCACGGTAATGCCCAGCAGCACGGTTAGCAAGAT
>JAGRBY010000014.1 GCA_020433835.1 Anaerolineae bacterium
TTTTCGCTTACTAATGTAAGATAACGTTGAGCCGACTCTGAAAGTTGGTCTGAATAATCTTTCAGAAGAATATTAGAGAAGCCATTGATCGCTCGTAGGGGGGCGCGAAGATCGTGAGAAACTGTGTAGGCAAAAGACTCTAACTCGCTGTTGGCTTCCTCATATTGAGCAGTGCGCTCTATAACGCGTTTCTCCAGTTCGTTGTTCAGACGACGAACTTCTCCTTCAGCCCGTTGTCGTTCTGCAATTTGTACATAAAGACTGTGATTCGCCACATGTATCTGCTCTGGGCTGGGAAGCGCCAATACCTTGGGCATTAGCGGCCACAATAACACTGCGGTAATAACCGAAACTCCGGCGGTGCCGACTTTCAACCAACCGTGTATCCAGTAGAGCGGCTCCCACAAAGTGACAATCGACATAAGATGCGTTGTTCCGCACGCAAAAATAAAGGCAATAAATAAACCAAAAACCCATTTGTAGGCTAAATCTCTTCTTTCTGCGACAAAATAGGCTAACGCTACCGGGATTGAATAATACGATAAGGTAATAATCGCATCGGCAATTACATGGATCATTACCAAATTAGGTTGCCAAACCAAGCAATAGCCGTGGGGAAAGAAATCAGGAGGAATGAGTTCTTGCATGATAAATATCTCAACTTTCCAGAGTGGTCCAGTTAGTTTGTATAAATTGAGGTATCTTTAAATAACTAAACTTTTAATTATGGTCCGAGGTTTTCAATTTATCAAAGCTTATTTGCTGTTTACAAATAAGCTGCACAAAAACTATAACAGAAAATAGTGTGGGGATGAATAGTTTATAAATGTAGGTTTTGTATTGGTTTTGTATAAAAAGCGTAGAATTACATAGGATTTATCCAACGGAGACGTGTAAATGGGAGATAAAAGTAAAATGCGCCCCATATTCTTCAATACGAATATTTTGAAAATCAAATGGAAGTAAAGAGACCAGGCTAGTTAGTCACCTTTAAATGAATAGCCAATTCCAGGGCTTGTCAGAATATACTGAGGACTGCGTGGATCGACTTCTACTTTCGCCCTCAACCGGCTGACCAAACCACGGATCAGATCACGATCTCCCTGGCCGGTGTAGCCCCACACCCGCTCTACAATGGTTTCGGTGGGGATAATCTGTCCTCGATTCATCATGAGAGTGTACAACAACCGAAATTCTAAGTGTGTTAGCCTCTGCGGAGAGCGTCCGGTAACTTCGACCGTCCGTGTTTCCGGATTTAAAGTAAAGTCGACAGTAGACAAACTTGGCAGGGTGAGAGCTGGGATATTCACTGCCCGACGCATTAAGACTCCAATTTGAGCAATAAGTATCTTAGCACTGAACGGTGATAAAACCACCAAGTCGGCCCCTTGCTTGAGGAGTTCATAATGGTATGGCTCCTGAATTTTGGGCGCAATCAAAATAAGCGGCACTATTGTTTCTGCCCGAACATGGCGAACCTGTTCAAGCAGATCATCATTGGGCAGCGACACCAAAATGATATCAGCAGGACGTTCTGTCCAGCTGTGCATGGCCCGCTTTAGATTTTTAGCGGTGGTCACAGCTAATCCCGCTCTTTGTAAGACCGTGGAGAGAATGGCGATATCGTCTGCATCTTCCGCGACTAAAAGTGCATACATGTCATAAGCTCCCATTCACATTTTTCAACCAAAAGGCTTCTATGAAAAGTTTATTTATATTTTGCGAGAGCTTTTAATTTCGCGCAATTTAGCTTCCAAATTATGTTTAATTTAGAGGTAAAACGTTACATTCATAAATACTTGTGTATATTCAGAACATCCTGTAAAATCTAGCCCATCTTCTAGCGGGTCACATCTTTAGATCATCATCAGTGATGAGTTGTTTTTCTTCACAAAGAATGTGAACGGCTCGTAGGGCGATACCTTCAAAAAATACGGCTTTATTCCAGGTAAAAAATAATAACAATAGTATAGGAGGAGTGGAGAACAGATGGCAACCATCACTCAATCAAAGGAATCGACCCCCATAAGCGGGCCAGGGTTTCAATTGAATGTATCTGAATGGTTGAGAACTACGGCCTTTAGCAGCCTCGGAAACACCATTTTCTTTATAGTGCTCATCATTCTCAATATCATCATTATTCGTACGGGATTCAACCTCGACCCGGTTGGCTTGTCGTATAACCTTGCTCCAAACGGAATCCCCAATGGTGCCGGCAATTTTATATTGACCATTACCAATGGCACCTTACTAACATCTATTATTTTGCTGTTATGGTTTATCGGCGCTGCACTGGTAACCTACGGCGTTGCCACGCGTCGTTGGATTGGCCCAGCGCAGTGGTTGAAAGACAGTCTTTACACAGGGCCGTTTGGGGCCTTAACCACCTTATTCATCGCGTTGTTAATTACATTTGCGGTCCGGGGTATCTTATCCTGGGCCGTTTTTGGTGCTGAATTCCGAACCGATGCGGAAAGCGTGGCGGTGCTTCGACCGATTACACCGGGGGCTATTTGGGGTATTGTTGGGGCCAACCAAAAACTCTTCGGCGTAGGACGCTATCCTTTTGAGTTTATATGGAGGGTTTGGTTATCGCTGGGTATTGTACTCGCCCTAGGGGCAGCCAGCGTTTTTGCCTGGAATTTTAATTCTCCGCTAAAAAAATATCGCCAAATATTGGTTTGGAGTTGGCTTGCTTCTATCCCTATCATTCTCTTGATCCTGCGCGGGTTTGGCCCTGACACATCTCCTTTCGGATTTGTACCAACAAGCTTATGGGGTGGGCTTCTTTTAACTATCGTTATCTCCGTTATCGGTATTGTGGTTTCGTTCCCCATTGGGGTTCTCATGGCGCTTGGTCGCCGGAGCAAAACACGGGGAGTTCCCTACACGTGGGCTTGGGGAGCCGGTTTGTTGTTAATTTACTGGGGTATATCGGGTTTTCCCTCAGAACCTGTCACATTTAACGTTCCTCTCATATTTCGTGATCCGCCGGTTTGGTCTTTTACTTTATCGCCCATCTCTTATGCCCTATTTCAGGCCATTGTTGTTATAGGCATATTCTGGGCTGTAGGCCACTATTTACAGGGTAATATGATCAAAACTTTCTCGATTGTCTATATCGAGGTCATTCGCGGCGTACCCCTCATTACTGTTCTGTTTATGGCCCAAATTATGCTGCCGATTTTCTTGCCCAAAAATCTTGAAATTGACAACCTACTACGGGTAGTTGTTGGTGTTATTTTATTTAGTGCGGCCTATTTGGCTGAAAACGTGAGGGGGGGATTACAGGCTATTCCCAAAGGGCAGTACGAAGCTGCGGTAGCTGTAGGGCTTAACGGGGCACAGACAACCCGGTTAATTATCTTGCCTCAGGCACTGCGCTTAGTTATTCCGGCTCTCGTTGGACAATGTATCAGCCTTTTCAAAGATACATCACTGGTAGCCATTGTGGGATTGTTCGATCTGCTGAAAATTGCCCAAACTGTGGTGGCTCAGCAAGAATGGCTGGGTCTTCAGCGCGAAACATTTGCTTTTGTAGCTCTGGTCTACTGGATTTTTGCATTTTCAATGTCCAGGGCCAGCCAGAGAATTGAGAAAAACTTAGGCGTCGGAAAATACTAAAGAGGAGAAGAAAAAAATGGCCCTTGGCAAAGACGTTATTATCTGCAACGATGTTCATAAATGGTACGGTGATTTCCACGTACTGCAAGGTGTAACAACAACCGTAAAAGAAGGGGAAGTGGTGGTTATCATTGGGCCATCCGGCTCCGGCAAATCAACTTGGATTCGCACCATTAACCGCCTCGAAGAACACCAACAGGGGCAAATCATTGTCGATGGCACCGAACTTAACAACGATGTGCGCAATATTCAGGAAATCCGGCGCGAAGTCGGTATGGTTTTTCAGCAGTTCAACCTTTTTCCGCACCTGACCGTTTTACAAAATATTACCTTAGCTCCCATTCACGTTAGAAAGTGGTCGCGTGAACGAGCCGAAGAAATCGCAATGCAGCAGTTGGAAAAGGTAAAAATTCCTGAACAAGCCAATAAATATCCAGGCCAACTCTCCGGGGGGCAGCAGCAGCGGGTTGCCATTGCCCGAGCACTGGCGATGCAGCCAAAAATTATGCTTTTCGATGAACCGACTTCGGCTCTTGACCCGGAAATGATTAAAGAAGTGCTGGATGCGATGCAAGAGCTGGCTGAGTCGGGGATGACCATTATGGCCGTCACCCACGAAATGGGCTTTGCACGCAGTGTAGCTAACCGGGTAATCTTCTTTGACAGGGGCAATATTGTTGAAGAAAAACCGCCCAAAGAATTCTTTGCCAATCCTGAAGAAGAACGAACTCGCCTCTTTTTAAGCCAGATTTTACACCACTAGACAACAACTTCGCTGTCTAGTTTGTAATTTAAGCAGAAACAAATCATCCAAAAATCAGCGGATAAACACAATCCGCTGATTTTTTATTATCCCCGTTTACTTACTTCGCAAGAATCCCCATACAAAAATAACGAGAGCGGCACCCATCAACCAAGATCCTAAAGTGCTGTCTTCCGCATTTGAACTGAGATTCGTTCCGGCAATAAGTAAACCCGCAGCCAAAACCATGTACCCCAACCAGTTGACTGCTTTTTCCAAATTTTCTACGGCTTTACGGGCATTAGGAGCCAACGCAGTTTGCACAACTACGTTACCTCGCTCAATATCTGTTAAAATTCGATCCAACTGTATGGGAAGCTTTAGAACGGTTTGCCCCCAAACCACAGCTTCTTGCCACCAGCCTTGCCAATTGTTTTTCAACTCTTCTTTAGCTAGCCGCTCACCTATTGGTATTGTCTCCGCCCATGGATCAAAATCAGGATCCAAGTTGGTAGACATACCGCTTAAAAGCCCAATAGTCCTCATCACAAAGAGTAAATCAGCTGGAAACTGAAAAGGAACCTCATAGACCAAATCGCGATACTCGCGGAAGAAGTAATCCATTTCAGCAGCGGCCATATCGCGCATTTGTCCCATCCGGACTCCCCAGGTACGCTGAAACATATCGGCAGTAGCCTCTTCCAGACGCTTAAGATCGGCTCCAGGTAATAAAACACCGGCATCTTGATACGATTTAACCACCCGATACGCATCACGTGTACCCACCCCAATAACATATTCTCGCAGAGCAGCTCGGCGCCGTTCAGGAATAGTGGCTACCATACCAAAATCGACAAACACTATTTGAAATGGGCGCTTCGGTTTATACGGAACGGGTTGGTTGGGGGCAAAAGAGGTATTTTCCGGTTCATCCGGATGGCGGAGTGGCTTAACAAAAACGTTACCGGGGTGAGGGTCGGCGTGGACCAGATTGGTGACAAAAACCTGCTCCATAACCACTTGATAAAATTTCCGGGCTACTTTAGCTCGGTCGATGCCGGCAGCCTCAATACCTCGCAAATCACCAATTTTAATATAACCTACGTTCTCTAAGGTCAATGTCCGGGCAGCAGAAAAGTTCCAATACACCTTAGGAATATAAACACCGGGATCATCGGCAAAATCCTCAGCAAACTGCTCGGCATTTTTACCCTCGGCTCTAAAATCCAATTCTCGAAAGGTTATTTCCGTAAATTCGCGAGTTAACCAATCGAGATCAACCCGTGTGCTGATGCGCTTGTAAAACTTGAGCCACTGCATGGCCAAAGCCAGCGCCGCCAGATCGGTTTCAACGAGTATATCGATGCCAGGCCGTAAAATCTTAACAACCACCTCTTGCCCATTCTGTAGACGAGCTAAATGCGCTTGCGCCAGTGAAGCCGCCCCTAATGGTTCGGGAGAAAACCAAGCGAACACCTCATTATAAGGCCGCCCAAAATCTTCTTTAATTTGAGCCAGTACTGCCGCTAACGGCTCCGCAGGAATTTCATCCTGTAATCCTGCCAACTCACCGGTTACCTCTGGCGGAAGAATATCGACTCGTAAACTTAAAAATTGGCCTAGCTTAATAAGAACGCCCCCCATTTCAATGGCCAAAACGCGGTAGCGGCTGGTAATTTTTTGCCAACGTGGCAGGGGTGGTGTTCGAAACCATTCCAAAATCGGTCGATTGAGGATTATATCCCACCAAATGACATGCAGAAATGCTTTGGCAAAAAACCAGCGAACTTTACGGTATCGCTTGACATCAATTTTGCTTGAGTCAGGTTTTTTTAAGGAATTACTCAGAGTTTGACCAATGCGCCGGTGCAGGTCTTGCTGTATCTCTTCAGGAGTACGTTGTTGATAATGGTCCAAAAGATAATTTCACTTTCATTTAGGGCTGTAACCATTATAATAATATTGATAAATGTCCCAAAAATTGTGCTATAATCTATACTATACATAAATTGCAGTTTGAGGATGAATAGTTATGAAACGAACGGTCTGGTTTTGGATTATCGGCGTTAGTCTTGTTGTATTATTAGCATGCGGCGGCTTTGTCGGTTTAGGGCTATGGGCAGCTAACACCTTTGGGAATGACAGCCCCATGGGTATTAATTTTGGCGATGCAGTAGCTCTTATCCGAGTGGAAGGCGTTATTGTACCCGGTGAAGCGCCCCCACCAAACTTATTTAATGGTGATACGAGCGGTGCCTATAGCCAGACCATTATCGATCAATTGGAACGGGCTAACGAGAATGACAACATTAAAGCCGTCGTTCTCTTTGTCGATAGTCCCGGCGGCAGTGTTTTTGCCTCTGATGAGATTTACTTGCAGATCAATAAAATGGAAAAGCCTATTATCACTGCAATGGGCAGCATGGCCGCTTCAGGTGGTTATTACATCTCGGCCCCTACTGACGAAATTTGGGCCAGTCCGCACACATTTACTTGTTCGATTGGGGTCATTATGCAGATGGTCAACTTCGAAGCATTTGCCGAGGAATACGGCATTACCACAGTAGTGGTCAAAAGCGGTCAATTCAAAGATATCGGCAACCCATTCCGAGAAGTTACTGAAGCTGATCGGGCCATTCTCCAATCACTTGTGGATGAAGCTTACGATGGTTTTGTCAACATCGTTGCCGAGGGCCGCGGCATACCCGTAGAGGAAGTTCGCGAAATTGCCGATGGTCGAATTTGCAGCGGTAAACAGGCGCAGGAATTGCACTTGGTAGATAATTTAGGATACCTACCGGATGTAATCGACCGTGCTGCCGAACTGGGTGCCATCGATGGCGAGCCGCGGATAATTGAATACAGCTATAACGGCAGCTTTTTTGAGTCGCTGGCTTCAACGCTGTATCGCCCCGGCCCTGTCGAGGAACTGCGCGAAGTACTTCATTTTAATGCGGGGTCGCCGCTGATGTATCTCTATACCGGGCAATAATATTTGATTTATTGATGTTTAACCGAAGTTTTGTGTATAATTATTTCTAAAAATAACAGTTTTCTAATAATTTAGCGGTATACTCTTCTTAAACACACAAAAATCTATACGAAAAGTGTAAAGTCGGTCAACGTTAGATAAATCTCGAACGAGGAGAGTTAAATTTCATGTTTTATGATCCATTATTTCTCTGCTTTTTAATTCCTTCAATGGTACTGGGTTTTATTGCCCAAGCTGCCGTAAAAAGCAGATTTCAAAAATATTCACAGATTCGTACAGCTCGCGGGTTAACCGGTGCGCAAGTAGCACGCCAAATTTTGGACCAAAATGGCTTGTACGATGTTGCGGTTGAGGAAACACAAGGGTTTCTAAGCGATCACTACGATCCCAGCAGCCGCACGCTGCGTCTTTCCCCCCAGGTGGCTCGCCAGCCGTCTATTGCGGCTGTTGGTGTAGCAGCTCATGAAACTGGTCACGCCTTGCAACACGCTAAAGGTTATGTACCGCTTCAACTGCGCAGTTTTATGGTGCCGGCTGTTCAATTTGGCAGCAATCTAGCCCCTTGGATCATTATGGGCGGCATTTTCCTGGCGGCTGCGTCTCAAGCTTTGAGCGGATTGGGTGTCGCTATTGCCTGGATTGGTGTCGCTGCTTATGCTATGGTGGCTCTATTTTCCGTTGTTACCCTGCCGGTAGAATTAGATGCCAGTTCTCGGGCGAAAAAACTGCTCTACAGCAGCATGATTGTCGACAAGCGCGAGCTTGAAGGTGTAACAAGCGTGCTTAACGCCGCCGCGTGGACATATGTTGTTGCGGCTCTGGCAGCCATTACGCAACTGGCATACTGGGTTATTCGATTACTTGGTGCTCGGCGTAACTAATTGATAACCGACACATATATATGACCAGACCTGACGGGTTCTATCCAAAATTTTGTAACAAAACGGCCATACCGTTAACTGAATAAAAACCCGTCAGGTTTTTGCCATGCATTGAGAACAGCTCTGTTTTCATATGGATTTAATTATGCTTTGATACTCATGTAACTTAGTCAAAAAATTTTTTAGTGGTTGTGCGGGAGGTAATTTTGACTCGTCCACGTTTGATGGTATTAGCTACGTTTTTTATCTTAATGTTATCGGCTTGTAATTTTTCCTCAGATTTTCTCTCTTCTCGGTCAGAAAAAGAAACACCAGCGGACGAACCTGTCGATGTTCAAACAGCGGAAAAAGTTCCAGTTGAAGAAAAAGAAGAGCTAGACAAATTTCAAGTTTCTTCTGTTACGGTTCTACCCACTTTGGCTCCCGAACCAACCGCTTTACCTTCCACTTTAATTGCTGAAGCAGATGCCGAAGAATTACTCCTGGTCAATATATACGAACGCGTTAACCCTTCTGTCGTCAATATTCTGGTCACTGTCGAAGGTCAAGAAACCGGATCATTCCCCAACAATCTTTTTCCTAACCAGGGTCAAGGTTCGGGTTTTATCTTTGACAAAGACGGACACATTGTTACCAACAATCACGTAGTTGAAGATGCCGAACGCGTAGACGTTACTTTTGCCGACGGAGCAACCGTTGAAGCAGAAATTGTCGGGACTGATCCTGACAGCGATCTGGCGGTGCTAAAAGTAAACACCACTGCAGAAAGCCTCCGACCTGTACAATGGGGTGACTCGGATGTCATTAAGGTCGGACAGCGGGCTATCGCTATCGGTAACCCCTTTGGTTTGGATGGCACACTAACCAGCGGTATCGTCAGTGCTTTGGGGCGAAGCCTGCCCACGGAAAATGGCGCTTTCCGCATTCCTGAAATTATTCAAACCGACGCCGCCATCAACCCCGGCAACTCCGGCGGTCCTCTCCTCAACTCTGAAGGCCACGTTATTGGCGTTAACACCGCCATCGTTCCCCGCCAAGATAGGTTGGGCGGCGAGCGCAGTTTTTTGGGTGTTGGGTTTGCCGTGCCGGCTAATTTGGTTAAACGGGTTGTCCCCAGTTTGATAGAAAACGGAACATACGATCATCCTTGGATTGGGTTCTCCGGTAATACAGTTACCCCGGAAATTGCCGAAGCGATGGAATTATCGCAAGTTTCCGGAGCTTTGGTGGTTGAAGTTCTTTCCGGCAGTCCGGCTGATGATGCCGGCCTGCGGAGTGGAACCCGAGAAATCGTGTTTGATAACGGTCTTGATACCACTATCGGCGGCGATGTGATTATCGGCATCGAGGATGAAGAGGTTCACAACTTTGATGATCTCATCTCTTTCCTGAGCCGACGCGGCACTGTAGGCGACACTGTTACCCTGACCATCATTCGAGATGGTGAAGAGCAGCAGGTCGAACTAACGCTTGGCCCCCGACCGGAAACAACTGAAGAAGTCGAATAACAAAAATTCTTCTACAAAAAAAGCGTCTCGCTTGAGACGCTTTTTTTATTGACCGACATTGTATCTAAATGTCACTTACGACATCGCTTCAAGTTCTTTAAGGCGTTGCTCTACTTTCGCCAACTGCAACTCAAGGTCGGCCAAACGTTCTCGTTCGCGCTCAACCACATCTGCCGGGGCTTTATCCACAAAGCCTTTGTTGTTGAGTTTTCCTCGGCTGCTGGCAATACCCTTTTCGAGAAACGTTAAATCTTTTTTAACGCGCTCACGTTCGGCTTCAACATCGATCATTCCGGCCAAAGGCAGGTATATTTCGATACCGCCACTAATAACCTGGCCTACCGTTTGATCAGGTTTTTTAGAAAACGCTGTTTGTAATGTCAGCGTCTTTTCATCCAAACGGGCCAGTGAAGTAACAATCTCGATGTGCTTCTCAAGCATCGCGTAATGTTCCCCGGCGGCAATTAAAGCCGTTATTTTCTTACCCGGTTCCACATCATACTCAGAGCGAATGTTACGAATCGCGCGAATGACATCGATCAGGATAGCCATATTGGCCTCGGCCTCTTCATTGATCGCTGCCGGACTTTCCGCAGGCCAGTCGGCCACAATCAGTGCATCGCCATCGTGAGGCAAATGCTGCCAGGCCGCCTCGGTAACAAACGGAATGAAGGGGTGCAGCATGCGCAGAGTACGATCCAACACATGCACCAACACCCGCCGCGCCGTCGCCTGAGCCCGAACATCGGTATCGTACAGGCGAATTTTAGCAATTTCAATGTACCAATCGGCAAACTCGCTCCAGAAAAAGTCATAAAGCTGCCGTCCGGCCTCGCCAAAATTGTAGTTGTCAATTAAGCGGGTCACTTCTCCAATCAACCGGCTCAATCGGCTTAAAATCCACTTGTCCGGCATCGTAAAACCGGCCAGGTTCCACGTACCTGAGCCGCCGGTAAAGGCTGTACCCTGGTTGGTGACCACAAAGCGCGTTGCATTCCAAATTTTGTTGCCAAAGTTACGGTTAGAGGCGATTCGATCCAGTGACAGATTCATATCGCTACCGGGTGTCGAGCCGGTTAGCAGTGTAAAACGCAGGGCATCACAGCCGTACTGATCGATCACTTCCAGTGGGTCGATCACATTCCCGGTCGTTTTACTCATTTTGCGGCCGGTTTCATCACGGATGATGCCGTGCAAGTAAACCGTATGGAACGGAGCCTGGCCGGTATATTCCAACCCGCTCATAATCATCCGCGCCACCCAGAAGAAGAGAATATCATACCCCGTTTCCATAACCGAGTTGGGGTAGTAACGCTGTAAATCGGGGGTGTTGTCCGGCCAGCCCAGCGTTGAAAAAGGCCACAAACCGGAGCTAAACCAGGTATCCAGCACATCGGCATCCTGCTCAAGAGTAACATCCGGGCCAAATTGAGAACGGGCCTTCTCATAGGCTTCCTCTTCGTTATGGGCCACAAAAAAGGTGCCGTCCGGCGCATACCAGGCCGGGATACGATGGCCCCACCATAATTGACGGCTAATACACCAATCTTTAATGTTTTCCAGCCAATTATGATAAATCTTGGTAAATCGCTCCGGAACAATCTGGATACGGCCATCATCTACAGCGGCCAAACCGGCATCAGCCAGCGAACGCATTCTGACAAACCACTGGGTAGAAACCATTGGCTCAACAATTTCACCACCGCGCTGGGCACGGGGAACCTGCATGCGGTGCGGTTTGACCTCAAGCGTTAAACCTTCGGCTTCCATAGCAGCCCACAGTTGCGTACGACAGTCAGATCGATCAAGCCCTTGATAAGGGCCGGCGTTGGCATTCATCGTGGCGTCTTTGTTCATGACGTTGATGACCGCCAAGTTGTGCCGCTTGCCGATTTCAAAGTCGTTAGGATCGTGACCGGGCGTAATTTTGAGCGCCCCGGTACCAAATTCCATATCGACATAGTCATCGGCAATAACCGGAATTTCTCGACCCAGCGCCGGCACAACGCACATCTTGCCGATAAACTGCTGATAACGCGCGTCATCGGGATGGACGGCCACTGCCGTATCACCCAGGATGGTTTCCGGCCGCGTCGTAGCCACAGGAATATAATCGTCGGAATTGGCCAGCATATATTTGAAGTAGTAGAGCTTGCCCTCTTCCTCAGAATATTCCACTTCCAGATCGCTGACCGCCGTTTGCAGACCGGGCGACCAGTTGATTAAATATTCACCCCGGTAAATCAATCCTTTTTCGTACAAACGCACAAAAGCCTCGTTGACGGCCCGCGAAAGCCCGGCATCGAGGGTAAAACGTTCCCGTTCCCAATCACACGATGCGCCCAGCCGACGGTGCTGTCGGGTGATAATACCACCGTGTTCTTCTTTCCAGGCCCAGGTGCGTTCTAAAAATCGCTCGCGACCAATTTCCTGGCGGCTGGTGCCTTCGGCCCGCAGTGCGCGCTCAACTTGCAGTTGGGTGGCGATACCGGCATGGTCGGTACCCGGAATCCACAGGGCTGCTTTGCCTTTCATCCGGTTGTAACGGATCATCAAATCTTCTACCGCAGCCGTCATGGCGTGGCCAATATGCAGCGCGCCGGTCACATTGGGCGGTGGCATGGCGATAACAAACGGTTCAGCACTCTCGTTGGCGATTTCCGGTTTGAAATAGCCCTTGCTTTCCCACCAGTCGTAAAGCGGTTCTTCAAACTGAGCCGGATCGTAGGCTTTCGCCATATTGTTGGGGTCGATGGGTAACTCTTTGGTCATAATCTTTACTCCAAAAATTTCTTTGTTTGCTGGCAACAAAAAATCCCTTTCACCTCAAGGACGAAAGGGATAAATTTTCGCGGTACCACCTTGATTATCAGGATAGGCAACCGTTGAGGCACCAGCCTGATCTCTCTTAAGCTATAACGGGCAAACCCGGAATCGCTTACTCTATTTTCAGCGACTCAACTCCCAGGCGACCTTCAGCAGTGATAATTGAGCGAGGCTTTCAGCCGATGACCCCGCTTCTCTAGCAATCTCAGACTGCTTACTCCTCCTGATCGTCGTTGTTAAAAGGATGTAATAAAATTGTGAGGTGTAGTATATCGAACTGCCGAAATGATGTCAAGTGTTAAATTTTGGAATTTTGGCTACCGGTTCTTCGCTACGGCAATAAATCTATTACCCAGAATAACGATTGCGAACCGGCCCAGGCAAATATCAGCGTTTTAATTGTTTTGCCGGCCCAACAGGAAAACAAAAACTTATGGTAGCCATATTTCGATGCTCCGGCGGCCATACCGGCCAGATCGATAATCGGGTTGGGTATTGCCGAAAGCAAAAAAATTGTCAACATGCCATGCTTTTCCATCCAACCACGAATACGATCGTACATCTTTCGATCTTCGATAATGACCGAACCGCCGTAACCGGCCAGATAGCCGGTTGTCTCCCCCAACGCCTCACCGATGCCGGAAACCAGGCCAACAATTACCCAGTTGAGAATAGCGCCCATGGTAAATGTAACAGCCAAACTCGGAACCGGCAGCGCGATGCTGGCATTGCCAATCAGGCTAACGAGAAAGATACCAGGATAGCCGTAGCGGCTAAAATATCGGATTTCCGGTGCAAACCACAAGATACCTAAAGTTATGCCAACAGCGGGCAATACAGCCAGAATAATGGCTATTATTCGCCGGGGAGTAAGTTTCCGTTCTTTATCGGCTCGACTGCCCGTTTCAACGGACTTATCGGGATAAGGTTGCACCTCAACAGGGCCGGTTGATGAAACGGAATGATCATCTGCGTCAGTTGATGGTATATTAGGCGAGAGTTGCTCAGTCAGCGTCGGATTCCCCAATTGCCTTACATCGAAAATAGAATGGCTGTCAGTGTACCCGAATTGGTCATCAAGTCAACTAAAAGCCTTTGGACTTACGCAGTTCTAAAGGTGACAGTCACTTGGAATGCTCTAAATCGACCTGTTTGGGCTAATCCCATGCCAATTTATAAACAATAAGTGACTGCCACCTGACTTTTTTAAGTCCTGAGCCTGTTATTTTCGTTTGACCACAATAGCCCAATTGACGGCATCGGTGTTGACCGGGCCTCGCCAGGGGTTAAAAAGGCTAGGGCCATTTTGCTGCGGAGAACTCACGGCCTGAGGATTACTGGACCACGATTGAACGAAATCAGTCAATGGAACCTTTTCCATGCCCAAGGTCGACCCGGCAAACTCAACGGTATTGGTACGGGTATTAATGCGTTCGACAATGAGAAAATGGCCGATAGAATTATAGCGATCGCTCGTTACGCGAAACGCACCGTTTTCCTTGCGAACACTGATCAACACAATCGGGACACCGCCCTTGCGAATTTGTTGGGCCAAAGACTGAATATTGTAATTTTCACCATACTCAATCGTATAGCGGTCGCCTAACTCTTGGTTAAGGGTAATTAGCGTGTTAATCATGCCCGACTTGGTAATACCATAATGGGTAAAACCATAGCCAACCGCCACATCACGCAGCCGCGTATAATCGACTTCAGCTCCCAGGCCAAGTAAAGCCGCATATATGGCTACAGGGCCACACGCATTATTGGAACCCGGCGGAAAAAACGGCTCGGGATAATAGATCTGATTAATGTCGGGGACGTTAAGCGAGCTAGCATGCACCGGATAAACATATGGCAAAGAAATATACACCTTTTCACGCGTGGGGCGAGGCGTAGGCGTAAAACCAAGTGGAAAACCACTTTGGGCTAAAACATCTGTCGATTCAGGAGTGGGAGGCAACGTAGCGGTTGGGGTTGCACTGGGGCCGGGACCGGCCCAAACAGTAGCGGTGGCAGTAGGCGTGGGGGTTGGGGCTTCGAGCGTTTGGCGAAGCTCTGCTGCTGCCACGCGTCCCGCTTCGGTTACTTGGAAAGCGTACGCTAAAACAGCTCCAACCACCACCAGATCGAGCATAACAAAACCAAGAATAAAATATTTCCATGTGTTGAAAGCGGGGCGAAATCGTTTCATGACACCTCAACCTTACATAATGTCAAGATTACCATAAGATCAAAAAGGTGTCAATGTAACGAAATAAGCAAACAACTGGTTATGGTACGGAAGTACATCAAAATGCCGGTTAAATATTGACCAAGACTCTCGTCAAAACTAAAATAGAGGTAGATACTAACTCCGTCGAAAACTGCTTACGAGCAGCGCGTTACCCGGCAAACATCACGTAAGGAAAATGTTCTATGCCCCAAGAAACCATTCTCGTTGTCGATGACAACCGCCAGTTTGCCCGCTCGCTCATTCAATATATGCTCGGCCCCCTTGATTACACCGTATTCTATGCCAAAAACGGGGAAATCGGCTTAGAAATGGCAGTCTCTCGCAAGCCCGATCTTATTTTGCTTGATATGAATATGCCACGGATGACAGGTTTGGGGATGCTTGCTGCTCTACGCGACACAAACTGCAAAGCCCCTGTTATTTTTATGACAGCTGAAGGCTCGGAAAACATTGCGGTTAAAGCATTTCGATTAGGCGTAAAAGATTATTTAGCAAAACCTTTTTCTTCTACCGAACTTCAACAGGCCGTTGACAGAGCCTTACAGGAGACACGTTTAAGACGCACTAAAGAAAAGTTAGAACGCAATTTACTTATCTCTGAAACGGTGCGCCAAACGGTGGTCACGTTGTCGCACTATCTCAACAATTATCTGGCTGTTTTAAATGGAAATATCTTCTTAGCTTTAGAGGATTTACAAAATCAGCTTCCTGATCACACTGAGATCATTGAATCGCTCAGTGACTGTGAAAACAGCATAACCAAAATCGAGGCTGTCCTTCGGGTTTTACAGCAGATCACAAAAGTGAAGCTGACAACCTATCATGGTAAAGTAAAAATGCTTGATATCGAAGCCGCCTTACAAGAAGAAATGCAAAAATTAGAGCAAAACCGAAAACAACACCCTCACGCCGATCGCAACAATTGAGCCAAAAGCTCAGTATCCATATTCCCGCCCGAAACAACAACGCCCACTTTTGAGCCAGGCGGAACATTCTTTTGCAGAGTCGCTGCCACTGCTACAGCCCCTGTTGGTTCAACCAAAATCTTTAACCGCGTTAGCAAAAATTTCATCATTTCGATAACATCAGCATCGCTAACCAACCACACAGCTTCTACTTTTTCGCGAATTATGGAAAACGTTAACTCCCCCGGCTGCTGCGTTCGAATGCCATCGGCGATGGTGTCGGGCGGTGGAATATGCACCCGCTGGCCGGTCTGAAACGACTGCCACCAATCATTAGAATTCTTCGTTTCCACCCCAAACAGTCTCAAATCAGGCTTAAGCGCTTTAGCAGCCGTGGCACAGCCGCTCATCAGCCCTCCGCCCCCCATTGGAGCCACTAACACCTCTAAATCGGGCACATCCTCCAATAGTTCAAGAGCCACAGTTCCCTGACCGGCCATAATATGAGGATTATCGAAAGGATGAATCATCACCAAACCACGCTCGCGTGCCAATCGAGCAGAAATTTCAGCGCGATCCTGGGTTTGACGATCATACTGGACAATATCGGCTCCATACCCCCTGGTGGCGGCCAGTTTGCTGGCAGGAGCATCCGTTGGCATAACAATAGTTGCTTTAATGCCCAATAATTTGGCCGCCAAAGCCACGCCCTGGGCATGGTTGCCGGATGAGTGGGCGACAACGCCCCCTGCTCTTTCCGCCTCACTCAAGCGAAAAAGAGCATTATAGGCTCCCCGAAACTTAAAGGCACCAATCCGCTGGAAATTCTCGCATTTGAGGTAAAGCTGATAGCCGGTTAATGCATCGAGCGTACGCGAAGTTATCACCGGCGTGCGGTTAGCCACACCTTTAATGATGTGTGCCGCATCCTGCACATCTTCAAAAGAAATAGCAAACGTCATGGATGTTTCCCTGTTCCATTAGTGTAATGGGAAGCGGGTGTATACGGATGGCCGCCCGGTAGTTTCGCATCGGCTATATTGGAGGCAATGGGGATTTTATAAAAAAGCATAGTGCGTCCATAAGCTTCAAATTCATGGGCCACGTGCAGATTGTTAAGCTGGCTTATCATCCAGCGCATAGGACGATTTCGTTTCTCGACCATAAAATTGGCCGACGTCAAACCAATCGATGCTGCCCAGCCGAACATATGGCGTACAATCTCCGGGGCGATACCGTGCCGCATATAGTCATGCGTAACGCCCAGAAAAATCACGTCGCCTTCCCCTTCAGGGCTTTGGGTTTGGTCGGCATACCCCCAACCTTTAACCACATCGGTTAAAATAGTGGGCTTCTTTAAAACAGTCATCGCAACCGGTAAGGCCACCCGCCATAAATACTTCCATTTAAATTCAGAAAAGAACTTTGCACTCGATACAGCCATAGCCGTTTGAGCCACCAGCCGCCCTTCGTCGAACGCCCCAATGCCCTCACCCCACTGCGAGCAGCATACGGCTCGGTATAGTTCAACTAAAAAAGGACGACCCAGATGGGTTAAAACCGTTCCGGGCTGCCCTTCAATATGGATTTCAGCCGCTTGCTCAGCATCTTCCGGCTGTAAATATCGATACTCTATCATTCGCACCTAACCTCACTGTTGCGTGCCTTATTGTATTTTTCAAGGGCGGATTGTCAACCTATCACTTCCTATCTCTAAACATTTAGCTTCAAACGGCTATGGGCCTAAATGCAAAACACTCGCATTATCGATGACCGTTTTGCCACCTTTATCAGCCATCGGGTGAAATCCTCGAATGAAAATTGTCATGCTTTCGCCGATGGCAGTCACAGTTTCTTCAGTAGCTGTCCAGGTATCTTCAGCCCCTTCATCCCAGGGATGCCATTCAACCGTCTCGGCATCCCAGACGGTGTCGCCGGTGTAATCGATGCCTAAAAACATTTCAACAGGAGCTATACTATGATCATGCTTAGCATAGGCGACGATGGTATAGCGATGACCGGCCTGAGTAGGGATGGTACGTAAAACACCGGAATTGGCTGAAATAAAATCGAAGGTAATCTCCTGAGATTTGGCACCGGAGAAAACGTTGGGCTGGTATAGGTTCTCATTAAAGCAAGAAGAGCCGTAAGGGCCATTCTCGGCAAAAGCAGTCCAACCGCCGGCTACTGAAGCACCGGGGCAGGGATCGCCGTGTGGATTGGGCCAGGGTATATAATCGGCCTCAAAATCCCAATCGCCGCCTTCCAGCGGAGGATCAAGCTCAACTGGCTCTGCCGGAGGCGGAGGAGCCGATTCTGAAGCGGTATCACCTGATTCAGGCTCGGTTGTGGTGTCCGGTTCGGTAGTCGAGTCCGGTTCAGTGGTTAACTCGATGCCCAACGACTCAAGTGTTTGGCTGTCGGTTGTGGGCGTTGGCGGCAGCGTGGGTGTATGGGTCGGCAGCCGCAGAGGTGTGGCGGTTGCATTGGGATCGGGCGTATGCGTGGGCGCATCGCCCAGCGGTGTCACTTCAATCGGCACGGCTTCAACAGCAGCGCGTGTGGCGCGACTCTGGCTCAGATTGAGCGTCGCCGTTGCGACTTGAACTTCAAAGCTGGCCGGTCGCCCTGGAGGCAGAGCCGTGGCCGCGCCGCCGCCAAAACCACAGGCCAGCGACAACATCATCAGTCCCCCTATAAAAATCCATCGCCTGCCACGCTTGTCTTGATAATTACCCTTCATCCGTTCCCCCTCCCGGCCCTAAATCGGTGATGGTAATATTATCAATCCGTAATGCACCGCCGCCTTCCGGACGGGGGTGAAAACCTTTGATGAAAATTGTTATACTTCCGCCGGTCGCAGTAACCGTTTCTTCAGTCCTAGACCAGTCATCCTCGGTTTCATCGTCCCACGGAACCCACTGCACCGACTCAGACATCCAGTCGCCTCCGCCGTTAAGATCGATACCTAATGAGACTTCAACTTTGGCCGGGCTAAACTCGCGCCGCACAAAAACCTCAATAAGATATTGATGACCGGGATTGGTAGCAATCGACTTAAAAATACCGGCTTCGTTACCTATAAAGGCAAACGTGATTTCTTGTGAGTTTTGCCCTGAGTAAACGTTACCGCCCCAGGTATTTTGATTCATACATGATGAACCGAACTGATCACGGGTGGTGAAAGCATTCCAACCTACGGCTAACTTCGCTCCATCACATCTATCGGCATGAGGATTGGCCCATTCTACAAAGCCGGCTTCAAAGTCCCACTCCCCACCAAACACGGGTGGGGCTAGGGGAACCGTAGCAGTTGGCTCTGGCGGCGGGGTGGGAGCCGCTTCTTGAACCACAACCGGTTCGACAACTTCCGGTTCGACGGCGGGGCTTTCTTCTTCTACTTCTACACTATTCTCGGCCGTAGCCGTAATCGTGCCCGTGGTCGTGAGCGTTACAGTGGGGGTCAGGGTAGCGGTACTGGTCGGTGTTGCATTGGGATCGATAGTGGGCGTGGGAGCGTCGAACAACGCCCCTACCGTGGGTGTTGCCGTTTGAATATCAAACGCCAACTGTTCTAAAGTTGGTCTGGGCTCGGGTGTTTGTCGAGCGAAAGTACAAGCCAACATAGGGGCAAACAGAATCAAACTTGCCCACTGGAGCAAATTTACTTTTGTCATAAAACATCTCCTTCCAAAGAGTCAGCAGAGATTATACCATCCTGTTGCCAATTTGGCAGGAACCAGCTTTGTCAAAAGAAGTTGTTAAACTTTGCTAAAGACAGCGTAAATATTGTACCATTAGGAGTTTAACCTATTGACGCTCTCTCGTTTTTGTGCTAGATTTCACTGTAACTATCTACTTACAATCTAATTACCAAAAGGAAAGACTATGAGCAGTAATTTATGGCGACAACTAGAGCCAGGACCTAACGCTCCCGATGTTGTATACACGATCGTTGAAATTCCCAAAGGTACTCGCAATAAATATGAGTATGGGAAAGAACTGGGTGTGATCAAGCTTGATCGCGTACTGTTTTCTTCGTTGCACTACCCTGGTGATTATGGGCTTATTCCCCGCACCTTCTATGATGATGGTGACCCTCTTGATATTATCGTCATGATCAACGAGCCAACATTCCCTGGCTGTGTCATCGAAGCCCGTCCCATTGGTCTGTTTAAGATGCTCGATCAAGGTGCTGCTGATGACAAAGTTTTAGCCGTACCCGCCCGCGATCCTATCTTTGATGATTACCGAGACATAAAAGATATCCCTCGTCACTTCTTAAAAGAAGTAGCTCACTTTTTTGAAATTTACAAAGATTTGGAAGGAAAGCGAACCAAGCCGGTTGGCTGGGAAGGGGCAGACGTGGCCAAAGAAGCAATCAATCGAGCTATAGAATTATACTGGAAGAAACATAGTAGAGGCCTGCAATTATAATCTTGGTAAGCCTATGGTCATCATAGCAACGACGCTATTGACCGACTTTTATAGGGCTTCGGAGCCGTTGATAGGAAGCCGGACAATAAAACGCGTGTCCCCCGGTTTTGACCAAACTTCAATCTTTCCTCTATGATTTCGAATAATCCGATACACAATATCCAACCCTAAACCTGTACCGGAACCGACTTCTTTGGTGGTATAAAATGGTTCAAAAATATGGGGCTCAACCTCCGGCGGAATACCGGGGCCATTATCTGTAACTTCAACCATCGCGAAATTATTTTCACAACGTGTAATCAACTTAAGCTCGCCTTGTCCCCCCATAGCATCAACCGCATTATCGATCAGGTTAGTCCACACCTGATTCAACTCCCCCCCCTTACCGGTTAATATCGGCAGATCAGGATCATACTGGCGCGTCACCCTTACATTTCTCAACTTGTGTTTAAGCACCTTCAATGTTATATCCAACCCGTGATGAATATCCACATCCTGAACAGGTGCTCGATCCATATAGGTATACTCTTTGATAGCGCAAACCAGATCAGAGATGCGTCGGGTGCTTTGTTCTACCTCATCCAGTAAATTGGCCGCGCACAGCGAGTCATGCAGCCAGGTGATGACTGGGTCCAAAAAATGAGGTGGCAAGCAACCGGCCAGTTCGTCCAGCTCGTCCAGTTTCACCCCACTGCTAACAAAAACTTCAGCCATTTCCCAACCGTTTGCGATACCGTGTTCTTCAAGCCAATCACCCAGTTCATCTTCTCGATCACTCTGCTCCAAGGCCGACAGCGAAGGAGCAGTAGCAGCCTGAGCTATCCATTGTTTTTGACAAGCATCCAAATCAGCCAATCCTTCTCCAACTAACCCCAATGCACTCATCTGAACAGTATGGGCTTGTAATGTCGGCAGCAAATCGCGCATGGTTTGAGCTGCCCGCCGAGCTGCCGCCGCCGGGTTATTAAGCTCGTGAGCCAGACCAGCTGACAGTTTCCCCAAGGCCGCCATCTTCTCTTGCTGGTGCATAGACGCAGCAACAGTCTGCATGCGTTCTGTTGCTATCTTAAAGATATACGCCCCAAAATTAGGACACGACGCAAAAATCTGGCGAAAGGTTTGTTTATCAAAAACCATCAATCGGCTAGGAACAATTGCCTGAGACGTAACCATTGAGACCGGGAAATGGTTCAACAAAGTCAACTCACCACCAATGATACCCGCCGGCGTCGTCCCCAACACCTGGTTCTGACCATTAACCATTCGAGCAATTTGCATTTCCCCTTCTAAGGTCACATAGAAACAATCAGCAACCTCTCCTTCGGTAAAAAAATTCTCCCCTGGCTCGATAGATGCTTCGATACTGTGTTCGATCAGCCATTGTAGCTCATCCGCCGGAATGTCTTGAAAGGCTGCCAGTTGGCGATAGTTTTCCATGCTTTTATCCTGTTATCAGATTAGTTACCCCGTGGAATATACAAATGGAAAGTATAAATTACACCATTCAAAATGCAAATAGAACTTTATCTCTCATTACTAGGTTTGCACTTTTTTACAAACCAGGGTTTCGATGGCTAATTGATACCCTTTTGGGCCAAAAGACGTTTCTTTTTAACGCTAAAAACCCTGGTTTCTTATCGTAACTTTAAAAGCGCCGCATCAATAGTCGTTTAATCTCAGTTGCAAAATCGAAGCTTTTAGCTAAACTTCAGCCATTTATTGAACCCCAAATTGAGGATTTATCGACTATGACCGGAACCGTTATACTCCAACGCAGCCAGGCTCCCCACTGGCTTTATTTTCAACAGTCGCTCGAAATTATCTCTACTACCGACCCGGCTCAAGTATATCCCTTACTAAATCAGATTGAAGAGAAAGTTAATCGTGATCATCTCTACGCTGCCGGTTTTATAGCTTATGAAGCTGCCTCAGCTTTTGACCCGGCCATGCAAGTGCATTCATCAGCCCCATTACCTCTGCTGTGGTTTGGATTATACCACTCTCCGGTCGAACGTCACGCGCCTCCTGCTGCTCAAAACACCCATACCATCAGCGATTGGCAGCCGGTCACAGATAAAACACATTATCGGCAAGCTATTGAATATATAAAAACGTGTATAGGCCGGGGAGAAACCTATCAAGTCAATTACACCATCCGACTGCGAGCCAACTTTAACGGATCGCCGTTAAACTTATTCGGCACGCTGATCGCCAGTCAACGCAGCGATTATGCTGCTTATATCGACACCGGCTCAACCGTTATTTGCTCAGCCTCACCTGAGTTATTTTTCCAACGTGACGGAACAACTTTGACTTCAAAACCTATGAAAGGCACGACTACCCGTGGCAAAACGCTAGCAGAAGATGAACAGCAGCACAGCTGGCTTTACAACTCCCCCAAAAATCGAGCCGAGAACGTAATGATAGTCGATATGATTCGTAACGATATGGGTCGTATTGCCCAAGCCGGATCGATACAAGTACCACAACTGTTTACAGTCGAACGCTACCCCACTGTCTTACAGATGACCTCAACAGTGACAGCCCAAACACAAGCGACGACCACAGAAATCATGGCCGCTCTCTTCCCTTGCGCCTCAATTACCGGCGCTCCAAAAGTTCGCACTATGGCTCTCATTAATCAGTTGGAACCGGAACCACGAGGCATCTATACCGGCAGTATCGGCTATATTGCACCCAACCAGCAAGCACAATTTAATGTCGCTATACGAACTGTATCTATCGATAAACGCAGCAGCTTGGCCGAATACGGCGTCGGCGGTGGTGTTGTGTGGGACTCCATCAGCGAGCAAGAATATGCCGAGTGTTATCTCAAAGCACGGGTACTGAAAGAAGCCCGTCCACATTTCGACTTATTGGAAACCCTCTTATGGACTCCCGATCTAGGATACTTTCTATGCGAAGAACACCTGCACCGCTTGCGTGATTCTGCTCATTACTTCAACATACCGTTCGATTATGCTCAACTGCTTAATCGATTGGAAACACTGGCAGCAACGTTCGACCAGCCACACCGCGTACGCCTGCTGATTGACCCAAATGGCGAAATAACTACCCAAACCGTGCCGTTCGATCCAACTCTCTCACAAAAACCGTGGCGCGTGACTCTCGCTTCAGAGCCGGTCGACTCTAATGATCGCTTTCTCTACCATAAAACAACGCATCGGCAGGTTTACTCAGACGCTAAAGCCGCCCGGCCTGGTTTCGATGATGTCATATTATGGAACGAACATGGCCAGATCACCGAAGCTACCATCGCCAATGTCGTCATTCAACGCGACGACAAACTACTTACGCCCCCCCTTGAATGCGGGCTGCTAGCAGGCACCTTTCGTGCCGCTCTGCTGGCTCAACAAAAAATCCATGAACAAATCATTACCGTTGATGATTTGAAACGCAGTGATCGACTATATTTAATTAATTCTGTACGAAAATGGATTGAGGCAGTATATGTTAGTGAGCAATAGGCTCTTACATGCTCAAAGTTGATCAAGAATTTGGGGGAGATAATCTAACACATATTCAAGGTCAGCTTGGGTTGTTTGTAATCCAAAGCTGAACCGAATGATGCCGTAACGCTCTGTATCGACCCCTAAAGCTTTGATAACGTGAGAAACGCTGCGACTGCCGGCGCTACAAGCCGAACCGGCCGAAACGTAAACACCTATCTGATTTAAGCTTAACAGCAGTGACCCACTATCAACATCAGGAAAACCGACATTAATGTTGTTAGACAGTCGGTGTTCAAGAGAGCCATTAACAATGAGGTCTGGGACAATTTTTTTTAACCCGTCCAAAAAAAACGTTCGCAAACCGATTAGTCGTTCACTTTCCTGCTGCAGCTCGGTATGTGCCAACCGAGCTGCCTTTCCCAGAGCCATAATCGCGCCGACATTCTCTGTTCCAGCACGCAGACCAAATTCTTGTCCACCGCCATGAACAAGAGGGGTAAGGGCAATATTCTTATCAACAAACAAAGCGCCAATACCTTTAGGCGCGTAAATTTTGTGCCCAGACAACGACAAGAGCGAAATACCTAACGATTTGGGACGTAGTGGAATTTTACAAAAGCCCTGTACAGCATCAACCATAAACGGCACACCCGCTTCCTGACAGACCTGCCCAATCTCAGGTAGCGGATTAATAGAACCGATTTCATTGTTAGCAGCCATAATAGATACAAGAATTGTATCCGGACGAAGCTGTTCTTTAACGGTTTGCGGGGAAATACGACCATCCGGTTCAATAGGCAGATACGTCACGGCAAAGCCAAGTTGCTGCAAAAATTTAAGGGTATTCAACACGGATGGATGTTCGATTTCGCTCGTGACAATGTGTCCTTTGTGCTCCAGATGCTGAAAGGCTAGCCCTTTCAATGCCAAGTTATTGGCTTCAGAACCTCCGCCGGTAAAAATAATCTCTTCGGCAGAGACATTAAGGCAATTCGCTACCTGGTTACGAGCCTTATAAGTGAGATCATAAGCCTGTTTGCCTAACTCAGTGCTGCTACTAGGATTACCAAATCCAACAGCATCAATGTAATACTTGGCCAGAGTCTGAATAACTTCAGGACGAAGTGGGGTGGTGGCATTATAATCGAGATAAACCTGCTGCTTTTTATCTATCTCTATTGAAACAAACGGCTTGCACCCATCAGCAGAGGAGTAAATTGGGATACCAACCCAGGTATACACTGAATTAAGCCCATGAGGGAAAATTTGCTGTATCGTCTCTTTAGTAACGCCTGTATGTCGCTTAATATTTTGGTAAAGGGGGCCAACTCGATTTTTCTGGTAAAACTTGTAGGTATACTCTAAAACCCGATGATGTTCATCAGTAAGGACTGTGTCTGTGGCTGTGGACATCCGATTGATTAAAGTTTTTACCAAATTGTTCATACGTCGGCTGCGCCAGGGTAAAGAGGAAATGGGTAACCGGTTTTAGAGGCGTCCAGTCCTTGGGCTACCTGTTCATAAAGATGAAACGGAAAGCCAATCCCCAGGCGATTAGACTCGTATTGAGCAATAAGTCTAGCTCCTAAGCAGTAAGTCGAAATGTTAATCTCTTGAGTTAGGTACGGACGAACGATCAGGTCAGAGTTAACTACACGTAAGCCACCCATACTTGCGTTTACTCGCTGCCCCGTTTGATATTGATATGCCTGAATAAAACGTGCTAACTCTACTGGTCTTACACTACACACAACCACGTCAGGAATAATATCAATCTCTTCGAAGTCCAAATCATAAAGAAAGACACCTTTCATTATGGCTGGCTGAATAGCTGTCATATCGTTAATAGCCTGTCTGGCTGTAGCGACATTCTTAAAACGTCCGCTATCTTCCGCCCCAAACAAACCAAATTCAGGACGATTAGCGGCTTGATGGGCATAAACTAATCCCTTCGTGAAATCTCTAGGTGTTGGTGGTTTAAATTTCTCTACGTGATCTGATTTACCCTGCATCAGGTCTGTATATACTCTAGACCCACACAAGGGGACATCTTGCTCCTGATCGACCAAACCTAGACTAATAGCAGCTGCTACACAGCCAATATTATCGAGCGTTAGCAAAACTGCATCACCAAGGGAAGCCTGTTTGACGGCCTGACAACTGGTTAATGTAATACTTGTTGGTTGGTGCGCTAAAACTTGATCGGGGATAATATCATTATGCCGATAAAACTTTACTGCCGTTGTCGGAATCTTCAAACTATCAACACCCATGGCGTTGATTATCTGCTGGTATAGATTCTTAAGCGTCGTCATAAATTAATTCCCAGGTCTAGTTAAATAACTTTTTGTCATTAAGTAAAATCTTGAGAGCACCTGCGGATTTGTAATAGCCTAAAATATAATCGGCATCAACACCGTGCCCAACAGTACCCGCATCATCAATATCTTTGGCCTCGATATCGACCACTTCCGTGACGGAACTGACCACAATCCCTACCGGAACAACACCATTAGGGCTGGAGACCTCCAAAACTACTATCCTAGAGTTTTGACCATAATCACCAACACCTAAGCCCAGTTTTTGGGTTAGATCAACGACTGGCACAATTTCACCTCGTACATTGATAACGCCCTTAATATAATCCGTTGCATGAGGTATAACCGTGATAGGTCTCGTTTTAATAATTTCTCTAACACCTAACACGTCCAGACCGTATTCGCCATTATTCGTATCAAAGATAAGGTATTTGCCTTCTAAATTTAGGCTAGCCTTAGAAACCCGGTTACTACTGGTCTGACGATCATTCGTACTGTTAAGTATGTCGGCAACGCTGCGGAGTATCGATTTACGTGGAGGGGTATTTTTACAAGCAATTTCAGCAAAGCGTGTATCGACAAACTCATTAAGGTTAACAAGCGTCCCCAGGCCCATTTCCTGCACCATATATTGCTGAATTTTGTCTAGATCTTCAATGACAGGGAATAAATCGCCGGTTTTAATGCCTTGATTCTCTTTGAGTACATCGCGTAAAACGGCTTCACGCAGCCCTAAGCTACCGGTTGGGTCTAGAAAAGGAACACCAATGGCAGCGGATGTCTCCGGTTTCTGCTCAATAAATTGACCAGCCTCCACTAACATGTTGGTCAGTTCTTGAACCGCATCCGGGTATTCGGCTACAATTTCGTCTCGCACGGCGACTACACAGCAGGGATGATTTTCCCACAACTCGCCGGATAGAAATGTCAATTCGGCAATTCCTTCGGCGATTGCTTTGGTGCCAATGGGTTCAGCAACCAAATAGCCACCAGCTTCAGGGTTAGCCGCCAAGTATTCCGGCATTTGAATAGGTGGAATTACCTCTAGAAAAACGTCGTAATCACCGCGCCCTTCAAAGCCGGGGTTTAAGCCTAATCCACGTAAAAACATGTGGGATAGCATGTGGTGAATCGACATTTCGTGCGGGATGTAAAAAGTTTTATTCTTGAAATTTTTAGCGAGATCTTTGCCTTCGCCTTCGATGCGTTTGCGCACAAAGATACTACCGTTTTTATGAGCCAGCAGCACCAATTTTATCGGAACCCCAAAGCTAAATAAATCCATCGCTATCGGAGCTAAAATGAAAGCCACATCGACTTCACCTGTCTCCAGTGACTTCTGAACCGGGTTCCAACTGGGCATACAGACTGTTTCTAATTCAAAATGGCGCGGATTTAGTGCCTTGGTATCTATCAGATGTTTGAGGACACCTAAACTAAGGTGGTCTGTAATTTGAATATGAGCGATCTTAAGTTGAAGTTTACCAGAAGCACTACGACGGGGACGTGATTGCGCGGCGGATACTTTTTCGGCCTTTTTGTCTTTGTCAAAAATTTGCTCAAGCAAGGTGACCAACTCTTTGGCCCCAAACGGCTTGGTAATAAAATCGGTAACGCCAGCTTCATTGGCTTTTGCCACCTGCTTTTTCTCACCACGAGCGGTAGCCATAACAAAGGGAACTTTTTTAGTTTTTTCATTGGCACGTACCCAAACCAGCAATTCATAGCCGTCTTTATTGGGCATGTTCCAGTCACTTACAATAACATCAATGTGATCTTCCTGTTGAAGTCGTGCTATAGCGTCATTGCCGTCCTCAGCTTCGACAACATTTTTGAAGCCTAATTCGTTTAGGCCCTTACGTGCCGAACGGCGAACGAAATTAGAATCCTCGACCAGCAAGATTTTCAGGGATGTATCGATCGTCATAGTCTATTTCTCCGGTTTGTAAAATTATCCGATACATTCCTATTATCGTCCAAAACTCCTGATTTCTGCGTAAAAAGTGCGTTAAGATTTCTCCTGACTTAAAATTTGAACTACACAGCTAAGCGTAGGGCAGCAGCGTAACATAAAATCGTGGAAACGTGAAGATGCTTGAAGATCGAAAAAGTAATCGACAGAACCTTCGGAAGATTATCACGATTTTAGATGTAAAAACGACCAGCACCCACTCACCGATTCATGCATTACAACAGCGGTGGGGTTGGTCGTTTTGAAGTTAACCTATTCTAAATGCCTCAACCGGCCGACTACATCGAAACCGGCTGGCGGCTGGAAATTGTGTTCATCAACGACTCGAACGCATCGGCAAAGGATTTAACTCCGGCGTCTTCCAGTTCTTGCGTTACCTCAGCCAACGAGATGCCCAGCGCCTCTAATTCGGCGAAGACGTGACGCGCTACGTCCAAATCTGTCTCGATGGTTAGCGCAGCCTGGCCGTGGTCGCGGAAAGCGTCCAGAGTGGCCGGTGGCATGGTGTTAACCGTGTTGGGGCCGATCAATTCGTCAACGTAGAGGGTATCGGGATAATCGGGGTTTTTAGTGCCGGTCGAGGCCCACAACGGGCGTTGCACTCGTGCGCCCTTCGCTTCCAGTGCAGCAAAACGACCGCTGCCAAAGATCTCTTTGAAGGATTGGTAAGCCAGCCGAGCGTTGGCGATGGCGGTTTTACCGAGCAGAGCCGAAGCCCGCTCGGTACCCAAAGCTTCCAGTTGCTTGTCGATGTTGACATCGATGCGGGAGACAAAGAATGAAGCGACAGAGGCAATACCGTCTATCGGCAGTCCCTGTGCAGCGCGATCTTCCAGTCCGGAGAGGTAAGAGTCCATGACGGCTTCGTACCGCTCAATCGAGAAGATAAGCGTGACATTAACGTTTAGTCCGGCGGCAATTGCTTGTCGAATGGCCGGTAGCCCGGCTTCGGTGGCCGGAATCTTGATCATCAGGTTGGGCCGGTCGACCCAGGCCCACAGCCGCTTGGCCTCAGACAGGGTCTCTTCGGTTTTGTAAGCCAGGGTAGGATTGACTTCCAGGCTGACGTAGCCATCGTCGCCGTTTGTGGCGTCGTAGAGTGGGCGCAGAAGGTCGGCTGCGGCGCGGATGTCATCGACGGCCAGCGCTTCAAAGATTTCAAGCGGCGTTTTGCCAGCCTCGGCCAGCGGCAGTAGATCGGCGTCGTAATCGTCAGATTTGGCGATGGCGTTGTTGAAGATAGCGGGGTTTGAGGTCAGCCCCTGAATATCGCCCTGCTCAACCATAGCCGCTAATTCACCGTTTTTCAGCAGCCGACGTTCAATATTATCGTACCAGATAGATTGTCCTAAACTCACTAATTGCTTAATCGGTGTGCTCATAATTGTTCCTCTAATTTTTGATTACTTAGGGCTTGTAGAGTTAGATGTATCAAATAAGGTGACAGGTACATAATTTATAGAATGACTGTCACCTTGTCAACTGTATATCTTGTTTTATTTCTGCGCGACCTTAACGAGACTGTACCAGTTCCTTGACCGTGGCAACGACGCGTTCCGGGACAAAGCCAAATCTTTCCTGAACCGCCTTTATCGGAGCCGACGTGCCAAAGGTATCCATGCCGATGACTCGGCCTTGCAGACCGGTGTAGCGACCCCAGGCCAGGGTTGAGGCTTGTTCTACCGCCACACGGGCGACGACAGCGGACGGCAGGACGCTCTCTTTGTAGGATTCCTCCTGCTGATCGAACAGTTCCCAGGAGGGCATGCTGACAACGCGGGCTTTGATGCCTTCTGTTTTGAGCTGCTCGTAAGCCGCCAGGCAGAGATGCACCTCGCTGCCGGTAGCTAATAGCAATACCTCCGGCTGGCCGTCATCGGCATCGGCCAAGACGTAAGCGCCCTTGGCTACGCCTGATGCGGCCCCGTAAATCGAGCGATCCAGCGTGGGCAGCGCCTGTCGGCTTAGAATGAGGGCAGCCGGTTCGTGCTGAAGCTGCATAACAATCCGCCAGGCTTCGACCACTTCGTTGGCGTCAGCGGGACGGAGGACAATCAAGCCGGGAATGGCTCGCAATGACGTCACCTGTTCGATGGGTTGGTGGGTCGGCCCGTCCTCGCCGACACCGATGGAGTCGTGGGTGAAGATGTGAATGACCGGGATTTCCATGAGAGCGCTGAGGCGGATGGCCGGTCGGGCGTAGTCGCTGAAAATCAGGAAGCCTGAGCCGTAGGGTCGAATTTTACTGTGTGACAGGCCGTTGAGGATGGAACCCATCGTATGCTCTCGCACGCCAAAGTGGATGTTGCGACCGCCATAGTTATCGGGGGTCAGGTCACCGGCACCTTCGAAGGTGAGGTTGGTTTTGGTTGAGGGAGCCAGGTCAGCCGCACCACCAAGCAACCAGGGCACGTTTTTGGCCAGCGCGTTAAGCACCTTGCCCGAACTTTCCCGGGTGGCCAGCCCCTTCGCATCAGGGGTGAAGGGCGTCAGGTTTTTGTCCCAGTCATCGGGCAGTTGGCGATGCTGCATCTTATGGATTTGTTCAGCCAGGTCAGGGTACTGCTGTGTATAGGCCTCAAATTTGGCGAACCAGGCCTCGCGTAATTCTGCACCTCGCTGCCCAATACCGGCGCTAAAATGCTCACGTACGCCATCGGGCACCAGGAATTGGGCATCTTCCGGCCACCCGTAAGCGCGTTTGGTTAACCGAACTTCTTCTTCACCGAGCGGCGCACCGTGCGCAGCGCTGGAGTCTTGTTTGGTCGGTGCACCGTAGGCGATGTGGCTATCGACGATAATCAGCGTGGGGCCGGCGGAGGTGGCCTGGAAGCGCTGGAGGGCGCGGGCCAACATATCCAGATCGTTGGCATCACCGACGCGGGTGACGTTCCAGCCATACGCCATAAAACGGGTAGCGATATCGTCGCTGAAAGCCAGGTCGGTGCTGCCTTCGATGGTGACACGGTTGCTGTCGTAAATCCAGCACAGATTGGACAGCTTGAGGTGACCGGCCAGAGAGGCGGCCTCGCTGGAGACGCCTTCCATCATATCACCGTCGCCACAGAGAGCGTAGACGTTATAATCGAATAGTTCGAAATCGGGCTGGTTGAAGTGAGCAGCCAGCCACTCTCTGGCGATAGCCATACCCACGCTGACCGCCACGCCCTGACCCAGCGGGCCGGTGGTGGTCTCGACGCCGGATGTCCAGCGGTACTCCGGGTGACCGGCGCATTTGCTGTCGAGCTGGCGGAACCGCTTAATGTCGTCGAGCGTGACCGATGGTTCATCGAGCGTTTCATAGTTGTCATTGAGGGCCTTAACGCCGGTTAGGTGCAGCAAGGAATAGAGCAGCAGCGAGGCATGGCCAATCGAAAGAATGAAGCGATCACGGTTGGGCCAGATGGGATCGGCGGGATCGAAGGCCAAGAAATTTTGCCACAAGTTGTAAGCGACCGGGGCCATCCCCATTGGTGTGCCGGGGTGACCGGAATTGGCGGCTTGAACCGCGTCCATGGCCAGGGTGCGGATGGTGTTGATACAAAGTTGGTCGAGATCTTTTTGATGCGACATGAAGAGGATTTTCTCCGTGGTAAATGATGGTCTATTGACCGTAGACGTTTTGGTAGCGATCATACAGCTTATCGATGTCGCTCTGAGCAATGGTCAACGGGGTGCCAAGCAGCAGCGAGGCCCAGGCGATGGCGGCGTTGTCTTCGGTCATTACGGCTGCTTTAACCGCTTTTTCGGCGGTGGGGCCGATGGTAAAAACGCCGTGGCTTTGCAGCAGACAGGCCGGGCTGCGGCTGTCGCGCAGAGTCTCGACCACGACCTGGCCGATTTCCTCGCCGCCGATGAGGGCAAAGCCGCCGCAGGGGATGTCTCCGCCGAACTCGTCGCCCATGGCCGTGGTGATGCAAGGAATAGGCCGACCGTGGGTGGCAAACGCCGCGGCAAATCGGGAATGGGTGTGGACGATGCCGTTGACATCGGGCATGTTGCGGTAGATGTAACAGTGCGAGGCCGTATCGGACGAGGCTTTGTAATCGCCTTCGACGATGTTGCCTTCGAGGTCGACAACGACCATGTTTTCCACGCTTAAATCGGGGAATTTAACGCCGCTGGGCTTGATGACGACCAGGTTGGTTT
>JAGRBY010001500.1 GCA_020433835.1 Anaerolineae bacterium
GATCAGGATAGCCGTAAACATAAAAATAATCAGGATAGCTATCCAAGTAGCCCCGTCAGACGGATTGATTTGGGGTGGGCCGCTGCCGATAGAAATGGAAAAGATGGAGTCAAGCCAGCCGCCAAGCGTAGTTTTAATACCGGCCGGGATCAGGTTCCATATGAAGGCGATGACCCCATTAACCTGTTCGATAATCCATTGGGCAATATTCGGGTTCAACAACAAAAAAATAAGCACAGCTAAGAAGACAAAGATAATTGCTTCGCGCCACCACCCCCGGTAGAAACCGACCACCGCAAATATGGCAATGACAACATAGGATAGCATTGTCCAGTTAATTTCCATCGCGTTTCACCTCTAGTATTTCCTGCGCCAGATGCGCGGCGGCATCGGGTTTAGCCAGACGGCGACAAGCCTCGCTCATGGCGTGTAACTTCTCCTTATTGGTCAATAGATCAATGGCTATGCGATATAACTCGCCACTTAAATTAGCATCCTCAACGACCACCGCTGCTCCGTGACGGG
>JAGRBY010001501.1 GCA_020433835.1 Anaerolineae bacterium
GGCGCGATAGACGGCATCATACTGCTGTGTCGAGGCATCCTGTGGGGCGGTGCTGCCAGTGACATGAATGGCCGTGGCACAGGCCGCGTCCACATCGGGCCACACCCCCGCGCCCACACCCGCAAGCAACGCCGCGCCAAAGGCCGCACCCTCAGTCGTGTTGACCGTCACCAACTCCGCGCCCAGCACATCGGCCAAAATCTGCCGCCAGATGGGGCTGCGCGCCCCCCCACCAGAGACGCGTATCTGCCGCGTCTGCCCCAGCCCAATCCCCTTCATCAGCTCAAAGCTATCGCGCAGGCCAAAAGCCACTCCTTCCAGCAAGGCACGCGTCAAGTGCGGCTGCGTATGGCGCACTGTCAGCCCCACAAACGCGCCGCGCGCCAATGGATCGGGGTGAGGTGTGCGCTCGCCCGTCAGATAGGGCAAAAAGAGCAAGCCTTCGCTGCCAGGGGCAATCGACGCGGCAGGAGCCAGCAGATCATCATAGGCCACACCAGGGGCTAGCGTATCGCGATACCAGCG
>JAGRBY010001502.1 GCA_020433835.1 Anaerolineae bacterium
GCCAAATAGGCCAGCAGGGCGGTGGCTTTGTGATGGCTGAGGGTTATCGACACGCCGTCGCGTTCGAGGTAGGGTGCGCCCAAAAAGGATAGAGCTAGTTGAGACATTCATCTTCTCCAAGAAATATAACTAACCCAATTTGCAATCTGGCCAGATACGAGGGAAGCAGGGGATTTTTCCCCTAATCCCTACTTCTTACTCCCTACTCCCCGATTCGGACACCCCGGTGGCAACTTGAGTTAATCATAAGGAGATGAACGATGACCCCTGAACAAAACAAAGCCATTGTCCGTCGCTTTGTCGAAGAAGGCATCAACAACGTCAATCTGGCCGTGTTCGACGAACTGGTCGCCGCCGAGGTGGATTTTGACGCGCCGCCCGGTTTGCCGCGCAGCCGTGAGGGCTGGAAGCAAAATCGACTGCTGCTGCAAGGCGGCTTCCCCGACGCCCACTGGCAGGAAGAGTGCCTGATTGCCGAGGGCGATGTGGTCGTTTGGCGCGGCGTTATGCGGGCCACCCACACC
>JAGRBY010001503.1 GCA_020433835.1 Anaerolineae bacterium
TTGGCGTTGGTGGGGGTTGTTGTGGTCAGCGTGGTCGTGGTTCGTGGGCGGAATGTTGCTACGGGGGCGACGGGAGCGTGGGGTGAGAATCGAACGTCAAAAGATAGCGGCAATTCGACCCCCTCCCAGCCTCCCCCTGCTAGGGGGAGGAGCAAAAACATCCTCATTAGTGAACATGTAACGCCACCGGCAGTGGAAGAGGCTCGCGTTAATCCCGACGTTGTTTTTGCCTCCGAAGACTCGCGGGATTTCTCCTCGCAGGCTCGTCGAAATGACATGGAAGAAAGTCAATTACGAATTATGAATTATGAATTAGGAATTAAAAATGATAAGGCTTCATTATTCATTATTCATTATTCATTTTCTAATCTCCGCTTCTTTTTGTTTACTATCGCCACCCTCATCGCCCTCGCTATCATCATTCCCCTCTTCTCGCCGCTGCTAACCCTGCAATCCGATCCGGATGGGCCGCAGCCGGCGGAGAATCAGGTACGGGTTGATTTCGGCGACCAAATGCGGCTGG
>JAGRBY010001504.1 GCA_020433835.1 Anaerolineae bacterium
CGAGACACCAGATTTGCCGGAATCCGAGGCTTGTACAGCTTTGTACAGATCAGCGTATTTTGTGACATCGGCCACAGTCTCCCACCTTATTGTAGACTATATTTGCAAATTGACAAAATAATAGCTGATATGCTCATCAGCCACCAAATTGTAAACTCTGTTAGCAAACCCATTACTTTCTTGGTAACTACATACAGGGTAAGAGAACAGGAATAGGAAAAGCAGGTTGAGGGAAGAGTTGTTGAATGGCTTGTAAGGGAGAGAGACCATGCAACTTGGCAGTATCAATGACAGAAGCCAAAGCAGCCTAGGCTTCAGCGCCCCATTGCGAGCCAAAACCACCGGTGACCGCGATAACAACCAATCACCGAGCTGTTCCAAATGCTGGCGTTGCGCTTGGCAAAGTTGAACCGGGAGTTGGTCTCGGCGATGATGCAGAGCAATAGCGGCTCGCAATAAGGTTTGCACGGCCCTAGGCCACCAGGTGCGTCCGGTCACTTGCGCCCCAGTTTCGTCATTGTTG
>JAGRBY010001505.1 GCA_020433835.1 Anaerolineae bacterium
TATAACGAAAAGGGGGTTGCTTGCCAGGAATCCGATTTTCGCTATAACGAAAAGGGGGTTGCTCGCCAGGAATCCGGCTTTGGCTATAGCCAAAGCGGACATGAAAAAACGGGACTCCACTTTTGTTATAGAAAACTTAGGAACTGTTTGAAAAAATTCACCAAACGTTATAGCTTTCGTTGGAAAAATTGGACGAGTTGGCGTTTGGCTATAACAAAAGTGGACATGAAAAAATGGAACTCCGCTTTTGTTATAGAAAACTTAGGAACTGTTTGAAAAATTCGCCGAACGTTATAGCTTTCTTAGGAAAATTTTGAGTGAGGTGAGCTTTAGCTATAGCTAAAGCGGACATGAAGAAACGGGACTCCACTTTTGTTATAGAAGTCTTAGGAACTGTTTGAAAAAATTACGGATCTGTAAAGCTTTTCTTGAAAGAATTGGAAGACATGGCCGATTCGTAAGGTTTTTGCCGAGGAGATCAGACAGTCTTTATACGGATATCATAATGAAACCAGAACTTTT
>JAGRBY010001506.1 GCA_020433835.1 Anaerolineae bacterium
TCGGCCATTATGGGCGGCGAACTGACCTACAAATATTCACCGGCCGGCATACTGTACTGGCTGGCCATTATCACGGTGCTGTCCATCGTCGCCAGCATCCTGCCCGCCCGAGGCGCAACGCGGATTAGCGTGCGAGAGAGTTTAGCTTATCAATAGATTTCGTTCCTGAAAAATCAAGTGCTGGAGCTTCAAAGCAGAGCTTTGATCGGCTTGACAAAGCAAGCTTTGTCGCTCCAGTTCGTTTTCATTTTCCTTTGTGCATGTATACACAAACAAACGAATTTGCTAAAAACCCCCTTGTTCGATCAAATAATAAGGGGATTTTTTGTAAATATGTATACATCGCGTATACTTTTATCAGTTTACGCTTCCTCAATCCGATCAAATCAAAATTTCATATTTTACCCATTTTACCATGTCACAAACAGTCAAGACATTGATTAGTCTTAGAGAACTCATCCTGAACGGTGAGATTGCGCCGGGCGAGCGGCTGCTCGAAGTCAACCTGGTTGACCGTCTG
>JAGRBY010001507.1 GCA_020433835.1 Anaerolineae bacterium
ATGGGGTCTATCCGGCCATTATGGTTTGCCATGAAAATCGCGGGCTCAATCCGCACATTGCCGATGTAGCGCGGCGCTTTGCCAAGAATGGTTATGCAGCGCTTGCGTTAGACCTGCTCTCGCGCGAGGGCGGCACATCGACCCATGATCGCGATGAGGTGCCGGCGCTGCTGACCGATGCGGGCGCCGATCGCCACGTCAGCGATTTCCTGGCGGCGGCAGACTATCTGCAAACGCTTGACTTTGTAGATGGTGAGCGGCTGGGCATGATTGGCTTCTGCTTTGGCGGCGGCATTACCTGGCGCGTGGCCACAGCGCTGCCTACGCTCAAAGCGGCCGTACCCTTCTACGGTCCGGCGCCGGACCTGGGCCAGGTACCCAATATCAAGGCCGCCGTGCTGGGCGTCTATGCCGAATTGGATGAGCGCATCGGCGCCGGTATACCCGACCTGGAAGCGGCGCTGGAAGCGGCCGGCGCCAATTATCAGATCAACATTTATCCGGGCGTCAACCACGCCT
>JAGRBY010001508.1 GCA_020433835.1 Anaerolineae bacterium
ACGCCGTCCATACGTATCACCCATACCCTGAACGTGTACTCCACCGGATCTTTGCGAACGGAATGGAGTGAGAACCTCTTGAGTGGCACTCCAGTTGAATGGGGGTGCCACCTCCATGTAGGCGCAAGCAGGCGTGTCTGACCCAACGAACTCAAGGCAGAGGGGGGAGCCCCAGCTCCTTCAGGAACGCGTTGTGGCGTTTCTTGGCGTCCTGCAGGTCGGTCTCGATTTTCTCTAGCTCACCGTGCACAGCCTGCAGGTCGATCTCCTTCTCCGGTTCGGCGGTGCTGACGTAGCGGGAGATGTTGAGGTTGTAGTCGTTGTCGATGATTTCCTGCATCGGTACGCGTCGGGAATAGCGATCCTGCTCTTCCCGATTCTGATAGGCGTTGACGATGCGCTGGATGTGTTCATCGGATAGCTGGTTCTGTCGTTTGCCCTTGTCGAAATGCTCTGCGGCATTAACGAACAACACGTCGTCCGGCTTCTTGCACTTCTTCAAGACCAGGATGCAAACCG
>JAGRBY010001509.1 GCA_020433835.1 Anaerolineae bacterium
TATTTAATGGAAGAAGTACTGCAACGCCAGAGCGAAACCGTTCAAAATTTCCTCCTGCGCACCTCAATTCTTCAGCGTTTAACAGCTTCACTGTGTGATGCGTTACTAGAAACCAATGCCCCTCTACATTCTCCTCCTCATTCCCCAATTTCCCATAACCCGTCTCCCGTCTCCAGTCTCCAATTACCAATTACCAATTACCAATCTCCAGTCTCCAATCTCCAATCTCCTCCCTCCCAAACGCTGCTTCAGCAGCTTGAGCAAGCCAATTTATTTGTCATTCCGCTTGATGATGAACGGCGATGGTATCGGTATCATCATTTGTTTGCCGATTTGTTGCGTGATCGCTTAAATCGCCAGGTAGATGAGGCTGAAGTGGTCGATTTACACCGGCGGGCCAGCGATTGGTTTCGCGACCACGGTTTTGCAACTGAAGCGATGAGTCACGCCCTGTCTGCGCTCGATACGCAGCGGATTGTGGCCCTGGTGCGCGAAAGAGCGGCCACCTTTGTCAGCCAG
>JAGRBY010000150.1 GCA_020433835.1 Anaerolineae bacterium
TAGAATACGATCAACGTAAACTTTGCTGCTCCTACGCAATGGAATCACAAAGCTAGCTTTGTGATTCCGGCACAGACCTGATTGATTTGTTGATTTACTAAACTTTGATGATCCGGCTTGATGGAGCGGATAAACACAGACCTTCACGTCTAACACAGCGGAGATTTCATGATTGCCATCATCGGTGGCGGCGTATTCGGCTTGGCGATTGGCCGACAACTGGCTCGAAGCGGACAAGCCGTTACCATTTTCGAACAAGGACAGGTCGGCCGGGGCGCAACCTGGGCGGCGGCAGGCATGTTGATGCCCTGGAAACTGTCTGACTCCTTTAGCGATGATTTATTTGCTCTCCAGCGCGACAGCTACCACCGCTGGCCGCGCTTTGCGCAGGAGTTGGGCGCGGAGTCCACCATTCCGCTGCACTATCAGACGGATGGCCGTTTTTTTGTAGCGCTCTTTGATAACGCCGTGAAGCGGCTGGAACGGCAGTACGCCTTCCATCGCGCCATCGGCTTTCCGGTCGAATGGCTAAGCGGCGACGAAGCGCGGCAGAGGGAGCCGCATTTAGGGCCTAACGTTCTGGCTGCCATTTTTACCCCGATGGCCCATCACATCGACAACCGCCAGCTCATTATCGCCTTGCGTGACGCTTTTCTACAGGCAGGCGGCCACCTGCGCGAGCAGACCGAAGTGCAGAAGGTGATCATTGTCGATGAGCGCGTATGCGGCGTGCAACTGCCGGACGAGATATTTACGGCCGAGACGGTTATCGTTGCCGCCGGAGCCTGGAGCGGCCGGCTTGCGGGCTTGCCGCCAACACTGCGCGATGTTGTCCGGCCCCGCAAAGGCCAAACGCTGATCTTGCAGATGGATGCGGCGGCCCCGTTGATTAAGCAGCCGATATTGGGGCCGGTCTATTTGGTGCCGCGCCCCGACGGTCGCCTTATTGTCGGCACCACGGTCGAGCGCGAGGCCGGGTTCGATACCCAGCCGACGGTTGGCGGCGTCTTTCACATGCTGCGCAAAGCCCAGGAGATGGTTCCCACCATCGAGACGCTGCCGATCATCGAACTGGGGGCGGGTTTGCGGCCTACGGGAGCAGGGCGGCTGCCGGTGTTAGGGCCAACCGGCGTGGAAGGACTAATCATCGCCACCGGCGGTCACTCGTACGGCATCCTGCTCAGCCCGGCGGTGGCCGAGGCGGTCTGTGATTTGGCGCTAACGGGTGCAGTCGCGCCCATCATTCAGCCTTTCGCGCCGCATGCAAAAACAGCAAAGCTATAAGGTTACCGGGCAGAAGCGCCTACAACAGGGATGATCAGCCCCATTCTTATCGGCGCAACGGCTATGGCTTAGCGTGATAAACGAAGCATGTTGCTTATTGTGACAATGTAATATAAAATTCTAGCCGTTACGACAAAGTGGTCTCAATTTTCTACATCCCCTTGTTGCTAAACCTATTTGCTCCTCTTTTCCGGTTTATCTTTAACGCCAAGCTAGTAAATTTTTCTCCATTTTCTTAAACTCACTTTGGCCGTACCGACATAATTATGGTACAAGGATAATCCTATGGATTAAATCCAACACTGGCTCCACTCGGCAGGCGGGTTACAGAGAATATACCTATTGCAAAATGTAACCGCCGTCGTCCACTTACAATTAAATTAGCCTTTATAGGGAGAGACATGGAACGAAAACAGTTAAAACCATTACAAACCAATGGTAATATCGATGTTTTTAGAGAGCGCTTTGAAAACAATCTCTACTACCACATAGGTCAAGCCGTACAAACGGCTAGCATCAACGATGGTTATATGGCGCTAGCCTATAGCGTCCGTGATTATTTGGTGGATCGCTGGCGTAAAACTGTTAACACCTATTATGAAACCAACCCCAAGTTTATCTACTATCTTTCAGCCGAATATTTAATGGGCCGACAGCTTGCCCAAAATATGCTCTATACCGATACCAAAGAATTGGCCCGTGAAGCGTTAAGCGACTTCGATGCCCCGTTTGAGGATGTGCTGGATCAGGATATTGAACCAGGTCTGGGCAACGGTGGTTTGGGACGTTTGGCCGCGTGTTTCCTCGATTCGATGGCGACGCTCGATATTCCGTGCGTGGGGTACGGTATTCGCTACGAATTTGGCATCTTCCGCCAATCGTTCAAAAACGGCTGGCAGGTTGAAAGCCCGGACGAGTGGCTTTACCTGGGTAACCCGTGGGAATTTGAGCAACCCGACGATATGGTTGAGGTGCAATTTAACGGCTACACCGAACATTACCAGGACGAGACCGGCCACTGGCGCATTCGGTGGACTGGCGGCCAAAAAGTAATGGGCGAGCCGTTCCACACGCTTGTTCCCGGCTACGGCACCGGCACGGTGAATATGCTGCGCCTGTGGGGCGCACGCGCCACCAACGAATTTGACTTCCAACTGTTCGATCACGGCGACTACGCTCGCGCGGTTGAGCAAAAAACCCACTCCGAAAATATCAGCAAGGTTCTGTACCCCAACGACAACATGCCGCAGGGGCAAGAGCTACGTCTGCGCCAGCAATATTTCTTTGTCGCCTGTTCACTCAACGATATTATTCGCCGCTTCCACATACGTAACGATGATTGGGAGGTATTCCCCGACAAAGTATCCATTCAGCTTAATGACACCCACCCTGTCATCGGCATCCCGGAGTTGATGCGTTTGCTGGTGGATGAATATCATCTCACCTGGGAGAAGGCCTGGAATATTACCAAACGTACATTTGCCTACACCTGCCACACGCTTATGCCCGAAGCGTTGGAAAAATGGCCGGTTAGCCTGCTCGAACGGCTGCTGCCTCGCCATATGGAAATTATCTATGAGATCAACCTGCGCTTCCTCAAAGAGGTCGAAGCCAAGTTCCCCAACGATCACTGGCGCATCGAACGGATGTCGATCATCGAGGAAGGCTACGAGCAGCGCGTACGAATGGCCAATTTGGCCTCGGTCGGCAGTTTCTCCATCAACGGCGTGGCCCAATTGCATTCCGATCTGCTGAAAGAGCGCGTACTTAATGATTTTCACGACCTGTGGCCGGAGAAATTCAACAACAAAACCAACGGCGTCACCCCGCGCCGCTTTGTGAAGCTGGCCAATCCGCGCCTGTCGGATCTGATCACTTCGAAAATCGGCAATACCTGGATTAAAAAGCTGGAGCAGCTTGATAAACTGGAAGACTATGTCGATGACGCCGCGTTCCAACAAGACTGGCGCGATGTAAAGCAGGCCAACAAGCAACATCTGGCCGACTACATTCTCAAACACGAAGGTATCGAAATTGATCCCAATTCGATGTTTGATATTATGGTCAAACGATTGCATGAGTATAAGCGCCAACACCTCAAAATGCTGCACATCGTCACGCTTTACAATCGGCTCAAAGCCAACCCCAGCCTCGACATCGTGCCGCGCACCTTTATCTTCGGGGCCAAAGCCGCGCCCGGCTACTTTATGGCCAAGCGCATCATCAAAGTCATCAACGACATCGGCAGTATTATCAACAACGACCCCGATATCGATGGCCGGCTCAAGGTTGTTTTTGTCACCAACTTCAATGTCTCGCTGGCGCAAAAGATATATCCGGCTGCTGACCTGTCGGAGCAAATTTCGATGGCCGGGAAAGAGGCGTCGGGTACGGGCAACATGAAATTCGCGCTCAACGGAGCGCTGACCATCGGCACGCTCGACGGCGCAAATGTTGAAATTCGCGAGAAGGTTGGCGCTGACAATTTCTTCCTGTTCGGCCTAACCGCCGAGGAAGTTTTTGCCATGAAGGAGAAAGGGTACGATCCGATGCACTATTATCACCAGGATGATGAGCTGCGTCAGGCCGTCGACCAAATCACCTCCGGCTATTTCAGCAAAGGTGAGCACGATGTTGTCAAGTCGGTGATGAATTCGCTGCGCTACCACGACGAGTTCCTTTCTTTTGCCGACTACCGGCCCTATGTAGATTGCCAAAACGCCGTAGACGACCTTTATCGCGATGTTGACAGTTGGACACGCAAATCCATTTTAAACGTGGCCCGCTGTGGCTTTTTCTCCTCCGACCGAACCATCAAAGAATACTGCGACAATATTTGGAAGATCACGCCGGTGCCGGTTGAACCGCGCTAGGCAGTAGGAATTAAGAATGAAGAATGAAGAATAGTGAAGGGTGAAAAGAGACTGGAGACTGGAGATTAGAGATTGCTAAAACACAATCTCCAGTCCCCTCATCTCCAGTCTTTTCATCTCAGTCTCTTTTTTATTCCTAATTCTTCATTCTACATTCTACATTCTTCATTCCCTCACACTGCCGCCAGCTCCGGCTCGGTGAGGTAATGAATCCACGGCCCCTTGAAAATGCGGCGCAGACCTATCGTCACTTTGAAGATCTCCTCGGTGACGACCAACATGTAAACCCAATAGACCGGCAACTCGAAGAAAAACGCGCCGAGAAAGGCCAGCGGCACACCGATCAACCACACCGAGCCGCCGTCTAAGATCATCGAGAAGTTGGTATCGCCCCCGCTTCGCAAAACACCGATAAAAATCATCAGCGCGGTTACTTTGATGGGCAAGATGAGGCCCATCACCGTCATCAACGCTATGGCGTAGGCCGAGACCGTATCAGAGACATTGTAAAGCGTCATAATCGACCGGGAGCTGAGGATCACCAGCAACCCCACCGGCACCGCGCCGATAACGCCTAAGAGGAGATACCGTTTCGCAAAGATATAAGCCCGATTGATCTCGTTGGCCCCAATGCGGTTACCAATCATAATGGCGCAGGCGTTGCTCATGCCCAGGAATATAATGAAAGCCATGCGCTCGATAGTGACCACGATGTTTACAGCAGCAATCGCCTCGGTGCTGATGCGGGCGTAGATGATAGCATACGTTGTAATGCCCAGCGACCAGGCTATCTCGGTGATGATAACAGGGAAAGCGGTCCTGCCGAACTTGGGCAGAAATTCCCAGTCGATACGCAGCAGCGCACGCGGCGAGGCTGCCAGCGGCAAGCGCTGCCAATAAACGACACAGACCAAGATCAGCGCCTCGATCAGACGTGCGCCGCAGGTAGCCGTCGCTGCCCCGGCTACGCCCCACGCCGGGAAGCCGTAATTACCGAAGATCAGCAGATAATTGAAGGTTGTATTCAACACCAGCGCAATCCCGCCGACAATCATCGGCAGTTTGACGCTTTCAATACTGCGCAGAATAAACGTATACGAGACCGCCACCGCCGTGCCGATATAACTCCAACCCACAATCCTCAGATATTCGCTGCCCAGAGCAATCACTTCCGCATCATGGGTGTAGATGCTCAAGACCGTTTCGGGTATAATAATAGCAGCGATCATAAATATGATACTGCCGATGACTCCCAAAACCAGAGTCAGGCTCAAAACCGCGTGGATGCCCGGTAGATCTCTTTTGCCCCAGTACTGCGCCGTAAAAATGGCCGCACCGCTGGAAATCCCAAACATCATCAGGATCATCAAAAAGAAGATTTGATCGGCCAGCCCCACCGCCGCAACCGGTTTATCGCCCAACTGCCCGATCATCAGCATATCGACGGCTCCCAGCGAGAAGGTGATCAAATTCTGGATGATGATCGGCATCGCCAGGGTAAGCATCGTGCGGAAGAAGTTTTTGTCGTTGAATAGATTGGTTAGCATGATAGACCTCGATTTGTTGATAATACGGAAACCATCTTAACACAAACAGCAAGGGGTGTCCTCTGCCAAAGGTTGTATTCGATGGTTTATCTGTATCATTAAAAAGTTGGGGGCGAAGGCGTGTTTTGTTTTTGTACCCCCAAATCAACCCCCCGATTATACTTTTGGCTCCTGACAATACCACCGCTGTCGTGGTACGATCAGGGTAGTTAAATGACCCAAGTTGCTCATGGTAATCGAAAAACAGCGAAAAAACAACGGTTTCAATCTAACGACGTGAGGAGTAGGGAATAAGGAGTAAGGAGTAATGCATTTCATCCCCTAATCCCTACTTCCTACTCCTTACGCCTCGCATTGAGCAGCGGTGGCAATTTGAATGAATAGAGAAAGAATATTACCTGTTTAACAAAATACGGTCATTTTGCAATAGCTACAGCTCAAATTCATAAACCACACCAACTTTACACGTTGCACTAAGGAGTAAATCCCATGGGCGTTGTTCGTCACAAAATTTGGAGCGATCTCTGGAATAACAAAAGCCGCACCTTGCAAGTTGTGCTCATCATCGCCATGGGCGCGTTCGCGGTAGGCATGATCGTTGGCAGCAGCGATCTCATCCGCGTGGGGCTAACGAAAGTTTGGCAAGCTTCATCGCCGTCGATGATCAACATGGCGGTTGACCCACGCATCGACGACGAAACCTTCGAGTCGCTGAAAAGCGTGCGGGGTGTTGCAGATGTCGACGCCGCCTTGCTAACAACTATCGAATGGCGGCATAATCCCACGGAAGCGTGGCGACCGGCCCGGCTGCTGGCTCGCGATGATTTCGACGACCAGACCTATGCCAAGCTAAGCCTTGTCAGCGGCGAATGGCCCTCGCGCAAAGCGTTTGGGGTGATGCAAGGCATTGACACCGCCTATGATATTCCTCAGGGATCGGCTGTCCAGGTGCGCATCGAGGATAAAATCTACACGGTGGGTATCAACGGCGTTATCTACAACCCGTTGGGCAACCCGCCCAACTTTGGCGGCAACCCCGAATTTTACACCACCCGCCAGCGATTTGGCGAATTGACCGGCGAGGACGGGTACGACCAACTGTATGCCGGTGTACCCGTCTACAGCGAAGCCGCCGCCACCGAAGCCGCCGATGCCATCGAGCGCCGCTTAGAGAAGCTCGATGTTGAAGCCCTCAGCCTGCCCTTCCCGCCCAGGGTTACCAGCCCCGACAAGCATGCTTTTCAGGATGTGTTAGATGGTATCTTCCTTATATTAGGTATTATGGCCGTTTTAACCCTGCTGTTGGGATTGCTGCTGGTTTACAACACCATCAACGCCATTGTGTCGCAACAGATCAACCAAATTGGTATTATGAAAGCGGTTGGTGCCAAAGTCAGGCAAATTCTGCGGGTGTATATCAGTATGGTTTTTGTCTACGGCCTGCTCTCAATTCTGCTGGCCATCCCGCTGGGGGCGCTGGGCGCTTATGGCTTGAGTACATTCATGCTGGTCTCGTTTAACGTCGCCCCCGAACCGTTCAGCCTGTCGATGTCGGCCGTCCTGGTTCAGGTAGCTATCTGTCTGCTGGCTCCGCTGCTGGTCTCGCTCATCCCTATTTTCTCCGGGGCGAGGATTACCGTGCGCGAAGCCATTAGCACCTACGGCTTGAGCGCCGGGGCGGGCCGGTTGAGTCGGGCCTTGGCCAAGATTCAAAACCTATCGCGCATTATTTTGCTGATGATCAGCAACACCTTTCGCAACCGGGGCCGGGTGATCCTCACCCAAATTACGCTGGTCGGCAGTGGCGTGATCTTTATGATGGTTATCGGCGCACAGGATTCGGCTCGCTACACCTTTAGAGACATTTTGTTTGATATTTTGAACTACAACGTCACCTTCCAGTTTGAGGATTCAGAGCGCATCGACCAGATCGAGTCGTTGGCCCTGGCCCATCCTGATGTCGAGGCCGTGGAAATGTGGGGCGTCAACCAGGCCACGCTGCGTTTGGCCGGTCAGCCGGAAACGAATGACGATGAAAATACCGTTTTATGGGGGGTGCCGTTACCCACCCAGCTCTATGTGCCGCGCGTGCGCCAGGGTCGCTGGCTGGAGCCGGGTGATAACTACGCTATCGTCATGAATCAGGATTTAGCCAAAAAGGCCGGTGTCACGTTGGGCGACCGGGTTGTGCTTGATCACAGTCTCTACGGCGAAACGGAGTGGACTATCGTCGGGCTGCTGCTCGATCCGGCCATTCCCAACTCGATCTATATGGATCGCGATATGCTGCTCAAGATTACGCACAGTGTCGGCAAAGCCGAAACAGTCTGGATTAAGACGGTACACGATGATGCCGCCGGCGAGTTGGCCGCGGCAGCCAATTTGCGCCAGTATTTCAACGAGCGCAAGCTGGATGTCCGCCCGGAAGGGATCTTCCCGATGGACACCGCCAAAGCGCTGGCCGACCAAATCTTGCAAAACTTCGGAGTCATCATGTCGCTGCTGGCCGTGCTGGCGCTGGTTATGGGGGTGGTTGGCGCTATCGCGCTCAGCGGGGTGCTGTCGCTGAGTGTGTTGGAGCGCACGCGTGAGATTGGGGTGATGCGAGCCATCGGCGCAACATCGCGGATTATTGCCACCTTGTTTGTGGGCGAAGGCTTGACGATGGGGCTGCTAAGTTGGTTGATTGCTATGCCCCTTAGTATTCCGGCCAGTTATCTGTTGGCCAAAACGCTGGGCATTATGGTGGAGAACGAAATCCTGTATAACTACACGCCTACCGGCGCAATTTACTGGCTGGTGATTATCAGCGTGCTCTCCATCGCCGCCAGTTGGCTCCCGGCCCGGAGTGCCACGCGCATTAGCGTGCGGGAGAGCCTGGCGTACCAGTAAGGTGGGATAAAGTTAGACATCGGATATAATAATGAGAGCGCGAGAAAATTCACCACAGAGAAAACAGAGAAGGCACAAAGGACTCAGAGTACTACACTATTGACATTCTCTACCAGGAGCTAGAACATGATAGAAAATACACTGTCCGGTAAGGTTATTGGCTGTGCCATAAAAGTTCATAAAGTATTAGGGCCAGGATTATTGGAGTCGGCTTATCACGAATGCCTGCATTATGAACTGCTTAAGGCCGGCTTGAACGTTGAGAAAGAAAAACCGCTGCCGTTGATCTACGAAGCGGTTAAACTTGAATGTGGCTACCGGCTGGATCTGCTGGTTGAAAACAAACTGGTCATTGAAATAAAAGCCGTCGACACCCTACTCCCTGTCCATCTCGCCTAAGTTCTGACCTATCTCAAACTCTCCAAATGCAAATTAGGTCTTCTCATCAATTTCAACGTCCCTCTCCTCAAAAACGACATCAACCGCGTCATCAACTAACCCTCCCTCACCCTCTGTGCCCTCTGTGCCTTCGCCGCGAACTCTGTGGTAAAAAAAATGCGTGGGATGTAACAGCAATCCCACGCATCGCTTAATCCAACCTCACCTACTCGCCCGGCGTCTCAAACGTATCCTCATACGCCAACCACCCGCGCTCGTACACATACGTGCCATCGCTATCCAGATCATACGCGCCTTCATAAATAACGTAGATCGTATCCGCCTCACCGGCCCAGAACATTCGCCCGTTAGCAAACTCCTGGAACGCACCCTTACTATCGTGCGCCTCGTTGGTGGCGTAGCCTAATCGCGCTCGCTCGACGGGGCCTAAATCCTCCCAATAAATCTTCGCAAAGCGGTCGCCGACCTTGTAAAAGCCGTGCTTGGTTTGACCATAGCTGTGGGCGTCGGCCAGGGGGCGATCACCATAGCGAATGTAACTGCCGTTGTCGGCAAAGAAGACGTAAATCGGATCGACATTGGCTACCGTGTCGGTTTCCAGCCACAGCATCCAGCCACCCTGGAAGGTTTGCACCGCCGCAGCCGTAGCGTGTTCATCCTGCCGGAAGTTTGTGAAGGGACAACCCAGCAGCGGCCGCACTTCCAGGTGCTTTTGCCACGTTTCACCAAAGCCGCGCACCGGCACATCGCCACAAATCATGGGCGTAGGTATCGGCGTGGGAACAACCGTGGGCGTAGCGACCAGTTCAACCGTTTCCACCACCGGCTCCTCTGTCGCCTGCGCCGCCGGCACCAGGTCATCGGTATTAACCGGCCGTACCAGCTGCCCCAAAGCGGGGTTGCGAATGAGATCCCCCAACAGCCAGCCAAGTTGGCCCTGGTAGTTGATTTGCAGCCAATTGCTGTCTTCGGCGTGACCGAGCACGGTGATAATATCCGTGTCGTGGACCACACCGACAACCCCAAACTCCAGCCCCGGCCCGGACCGCACGTTGGCCGCCGGGGTGTCGTCATTTAGGCGCGTTTTCAGTGCCTTGAGATACTGTTCGCCGTGCTGCATAGCGGTTGTATCGTCCGTCTGCCCCTCATCCGCCGCAATGATCAGCGCTGCGACGGCCCCTTCCGGCGCTTGCTGTGGATTGTTACCCGCTGCCGCCGCGTCTGCCTTAATAGCGACCGTTTGCGCTTGCGCTTCCACCGGCTCCGCCGCAAACTTGGCCGCGGCCACACTTCCACAGCCGCTCAGCAAAACAACCGCCGCGCCGCCCAATAAAACTCCAACCCGCGCTTTTGATAGAATGAAAGTCATCGTGATATCTCCTTGTGGTAAAAAAGAATACTTTGTTTAGATGCCCTTACTATATCCCACTCCACCACTACGTATTGGACTTATTTCTCCCTAACTTCTGACCAAATTCTGACCATGCGGCCAATAATACCATTTTATAGGCATTCACTTTGATATTTATGGGTTCGGCTCTTATAATCTCAGAATGACCACGCAACCTCGATGTAACGGTGATAGCCAAACCGTACTCTAAATTGCCAACTTACCCTGCCCAATAATGCTCACAGTGGTACTCACATCTATAAATTCAGAACGGAGCTACAACGGCGGCTTTATCACAACAACGGCAGCACGTTAATGCCCCCTAATTTAGGCACAGAAAGAAGTGAAATTTATGGTTGACTATAAGACAGCTCGCTTATCTAACCAAAAAAATCTCGAATACGCCCTGGTTTTACCCGACACCTTTGATCCGCAGCGAGCCTATCCCCTGCTGCTGGCGTTTCCGCCCGGCCCGCAAAACCGCGATATGGTGACCTGGGGCCTGGACGGCTACTGGCTGTACGAAGCCCGGCAGCGCGGCTGGATAATCATAAGCCCGGTAGCTCCCAACGGCCTTTTATTCTTCAAAGGATCCGAGTCATTAATCCCGGAATTCCTCGCGCAGGTAACCGCCGAGCATGTGCCGGAGGGCGGCAAGGTTCATCTGGCCGGTATTAGTAACGGCGGCATTAGCGCCTTTCGCGTGGCCTTGAATAATCCCGATCTCTTCCATTCGATCATGGTGCTGCCCGGCTTTCCACCTACCGACTGCGATATGGAGCAGTTGCCCAAACTCAAAGCTATGCCGGTAACCATGTTTGTCGGCGAGCACGACACCGATTGGGTCGACAAAATGGCCGCCACCGAGTCTGAACTGATGGAAGCCGGGGGTCATGTATCGTTTGACATCGTTGAGGGCGAAGGACATGTCATTCAAAGTTTAGTGGGCGGTCGAAAGCTGTTTAATCTGCTCGACTCCTTTAGGCCGACCAGCTAAGCGCCGCGCCCTGACCTTGCAATCATTGTGGGGGTACACCCCCCCTAATTATGAGGTGGAATGAACGACCAGTTTGAGAACTTAAACCAACTCCTGCTGGAGGCTATGGATACCTTCAGCGATAAAATTTGCTTTCACGTCAACCGCGGCAAACGCTACCAACCCATTACCTACGAACGCTTTCGACGTTACGCGCTGCGGCTGGCCCATTTCTTTCTTGAAAACGGCATCAGCAACGGCCAGCGCATCGCCATCATTGCCGACAACCCGTTAGAGTGGATGGTGGTCTACGTGGCCGGGCTGCTGGCCGGGGGCGTAATTGTACCCCTGCGGGGCTGGACGCCGCTGGAGAAGTTGAAAGTGATGGTCAACGAATCGGGGGCGCGGATAGCCGTCATCCAGGGCGACATCGCCGCGCATTTCGTCGAACAAGCCGGTCGCGATTTGCCCAAGCTGCATACGGTGCTGGCGGTGGGTGATGCCGGCGAAACACACCCCGAAATTACGTCGATTACCAGTATCCTGGCCAAACCCGTCTCGCATGAAGAAGAAGCCGTTATCCGACAACACGCCCTCAACGTTGCTTCCTCCGCGCCGGCCTTAATTTATTACAAATCCGGCACACCCAAAGGCGCACTTTTCGATCATAGCCGCCGCATAGCCGCTATGCGCAGCCTGGCCGAATGGTTTTATCTCAATGCCGATGACATCGCCATCACCACCATTTTGGCCTGGAGCCTGGCCACCCTCGATGTCACCCTCCATTATTTCGTGTCGGGCATTGCCCACATTGTTACCGGCAGCAAAGAAGACCAGGATATTGCCCAGCAGCTAGCCCCCACCATCATGCTCACCTCACCGTCGGGCTTTGAAGACTTCTATAATGAAACCATGGCCGAGATCGAAAACCTGCCGTCAGCTCGCAAAGCTGTTTTTCAGTGGTCGCTTAGTGTGGGGCGCGAATATCTTGAGGCTGGACTGAGCGCCTCGAAAGAGCTGCGCGAAGCCTACGCCCGGGCCGACCTGACCTTTTTTGGGCCGATACGTGCCCGCCTTGGCGGCCGGTTGCGCCGCATCTATTCCACCGGTGCCTCGCTGCCCGCCGAGTTGGCCGAGTTTGTCGAGATTATGGGCGTCACCCCGCTCAACGTCTATAGCTTAACCGAAGCCGGCGGTTTTCCCGCCATCAGCCGGCCCGATGCCCGTCGCCCCGCAGCCTGCGGTCAGGTAGCCCCCGGTTTTCAAATGCGCATCGCCAACGACGGCGAAATTTTGGTACGTGGGCCAAGCGTGATGTGCGGCTACTGGCGCAAACCGGAAGAAACCAGCCGCGCTATCGATGCCGACGGCTGGCTGCACACCGGCGATTTAGGCCGCTTCGATCAAGACGGCTTTTTAACCCTAACCGGCCACAAACAACCCGTCTTTTCGCTCTCCACCGGGCGCAACGTTGTGCCTACCACCATTGAAAGTGAACTCACCGACAGCCCCTTAATCGACCAGGCCGTAATTTTTGGCGAAGGCCGGCCCTACATCTCGGCCCTTATTGTTCCAGATATGGCAACAGTAAAGACACGCTTACCGCCCAACGGCTCAACCACTGCCCAAACCGCTGTGACGATTGCCCCAACCGACAGCCACCTCCGCGAAATCGTGGCCGAAGTTATCGCCGGGGTCAACAACACCCTCGACCACTGGAGTCGCATTCAAGAGTTCACCATCCTGCCCG
>JAGRBY010001510.1 GCA_020433835.1 Anaerolineae bacterium
CATCTAAGGATACCCATGAAATCCGTCACGGGATTATGGCTAGGGCTTCAACCGTAGCCTTTTTTATGATGTGTGGTGAGATGTATAAACTGTTTCATCATTTTGCCCTTATACGAAATCATTAACGATATCTTAGCTGTTTTGGAACAATGGGTCAAGAACACTCACTTGAAATAGAATGCCTATCGGATGCCGAAAAAGACTCCACCACCCGATCAGGATGTCGATCAGCCGTCGACGAATTTTTCGTCGACCGATCAGGACGTCGATCAGCCGTCGATGAATTTTTCGGCACCCGATCAGGACGTCGATCAGCCGTCGACGAATTTTTCGGCACCCGATCAGGATGTCGATCAGTCGTCGACGAATTTTTCGGCACCCGATCAGGACGTCGATCAGTCGTCGACGAATTTTTCGGCGACCGATCAGGATGTCGATCAGTCGTCGACGAATTTTTCGGCACCCGATCAACGTATCGATCAGTCGTCGACGAATTTTTCGGCACCCGATCAGGATG
>JAGRBY010001511.1 GCA_020433835.1 Anaerolineae bacterium
CGCCGCCAGTGAAACGTGACCTTTTTGATTCGACCTTTCATTGCTTTTCTTGCGAAAGATTTCCCTGACGCCTTATGTGTGGAATCGCGGGCATATTGAACTTCGAACCCTCGCGGACCGCGTCCGTCGAGGTGCTTCAACGTATGTTGCTGTCGATCTTTCATCGTGGTCCCGATGAAGATGGAACGCTGATCGATGGCAATCTGGCGATGGGAATGCGACGGCTGAGCATCATTGACTTGGCCGATGGAAAGCAACCCATTTTCGATGACAGTGGAAGGTATGCCGTCGTTTTCAACGGCGAAATCTACAACTACCGCGAGCTTCGTCAAACGCTGATCGCTGACGGACATAAGCTCGTCACGCACAGTGATACCGAAACGATTGTGCATTTGTATCGACGTTACGGCGAACGGTGTTTGGATCATTTGCGCGGCATGTTTGCATTCGCCGTCTGGGACCATCAAGAGCGTGAGTTGTTCATCGCGCGCGATCGCATCGGAATCAAACCACTTT
>JAGRBY010001512.1 GCA_020433835.1 Anaerolineae bacterium
AAGCAGTAAGTGCCTTCATCAAAATGCAGGTTGCGCGTCCAGCGGGCGGAGAAATTGTCAGCCGGAATAGCAGGATCGGGCGACGAGGTACCCCAATTGAAATTAACGCTGCCGTCGTTGCGGACTAGGGTCGGCGAGTCGGACAGGTTGGGATTATTGTAATATTCGCCGCGCCAATCGGTGATGACAATGGGGACGGGAGTCGGTGTAGGCGGCAGCGGCGTGGCCGTCGGTGCTTGGGTGGGAACCAGCGTAGGGGTGACTAACAAGGGTGGCACGTAGGCGGCCGGCACGTCATCCGTGTTTTCAGCAACCACGTATTGAGTCGATACCCAGCCGTTGTCGCTGGTTGCCGTCGGGAATTCAATTTGCCACCAGCCGCCATCGGGGCTGACAGCAATGATATAGGCCGATTGGCCGGGCCGCAGCAGGCCAATAATGGCATATTCCAGCCCTGGCCCCGCACGGACGTTCAGGTTAACGGTGCTGGTTAGCCGGACCTGGGGTTGGCTC
>JAGRBY010001513.1 GCA_020433835.1 Anaerolineae bacterium
AAGACCTACAGGAACTATAGAACTGATCTCAAAGATCTAATTAAAGCCTTTGAGACCTGAATAGAGAAGATAAAGCAGGTCATACACGGCTCTGCTTTTTGATTCGTAATAGGTTTAACATTTTCTCATCACGGGAGAAGACAGTCATTTCCCTACCAAATGCTTAAGCTGGCGTCAGTTCTCGAACGTGGAGGATTTCGCGGCGGCGCGTCTTTGAATTATGAATTATGAGGGATGAAGTATGAAGGATGAAACGTGTGGCAATCGAGGTGGGTGAGTTGGTGTCGGTGGGGGGCGGTAGCCTTTGGCTGTGGTTATCTTTCTGCTTGCGACCATCAATTTGTGGTATAATACTGCCGGAGGCGGATAATACGGATGATATCGCACCGCAGGGAGATTCATAATGGTTGAAATCAAAATGCAAATTACGGATAGTCTGGCTCAACGGTTGCAACCCATGTATGACTGGCTGTCAACGGTATTGGAGTTGAGCTTGGTTGGGTTTAAGACGCC
>JAGRBY010001514.1 GCA_020433835.1 Anaerolineae bacterium
GGGGCCGGTCGTTGACATCGACCACCCGCATTTCGACGCCCCAAATCGGCGTGCCAATCGAGCCGGGTTTTCGCTCGCGATCCAAGTGGTTGAAGGACGCCACCGGCGACGTTTCCGACAAGCCGTAGCCCTCCAGAATTGGCACGTTGAATTTCTCCTCAAAACCCCGCAAAATCTCAACCGGTAACGATGAACCGCCGGAGACGCACACGCGTAAATTACGGGCGATCTTATCCAAATCATATTTGTGGGCTTCAGGGTGATTGAGCAGCGCCCAATACATCGTCGGCACGCCACAGAAGACCGACACATTTTCATTTTGCATCGCGGCCAACACGGCGTCGGGATCGAACCGAGGCAGAAGTACATTCGTCATGCCGGCGTAGATGCCAGCATTCATCAGCACCGTCTGCCCGAAGGAGTGAAACAGCGGCAGGACGATCAGAGCGGTATCGCCGGCTGACAGTTGGAGCATCTGGCTGCTGACCAGGGCGTTGAAGAACATGTTGGCG
>JAGRBY010001515.1 GCA_020433835.1 Anaerolineae bacterium
CTCGCGAAATTCGGCCAGGTTGCGGCGATACTGCTCGGCCGGGATTTGGTAGATGTGCTTCAACAGATCCAGCGACTCGATCACGGGCAAATCCCACCACAGGGTGGTGCGCTGGCCAAAGACCGCCCCAATCCGGGCCACGTAGCGCCGCCGCTCGCGCCAAGGAACATAGCCGTTGACCAACACCTCCCCGCCCGACGGCACCAGCAGGCCGGTCAATATTTTGATGGTGGTCGATTTGCCCGCGCCGTTCGGCCCCAGATAGCCGATTAACTCGCCGGGCTGAATCTCGAAGCTGATGCCGTCCACCGCTCGAACCGGTTCATACTCTCGGGTGATCAGGCTGCGCAGCGATCCCCACAGGCCGCGCTGATGTTTAGCGACTTTGAAATATTTTTGTAGGTTGGTTACTTTGATAATGCTCATTAAGTTATTCCTCCGTTTGGTATCTCCAAGAGAAAAAATTAACTTTTACGTAATTTGCGTAGTGCATAACGTCGCGAAGCCACAA
>JAGRBY010001516.1 GCA_020433835.1 Anaerolineae bacterium
AAGCGGCGACGCCTATAGCGCCCACGACCATCACGATTAAAACGGTAACTACTATTCTCTTAACCATTGTCGAACTCCATTTACATTAGTATCGTCCGGCTCCCTGACCGGACCGTATTGATTAAGATTCTAATAAGCAGATGTGAAGAAGTCGTGAAGAAGTCTTGGCCCAAACAGACCATTGCCCTCGCTCCATCCTCATGTTAAAATACTCCTAATCGACCGCGACCGCCGCGCCCTCACCCCGCCTCCCATTGCCACAGCAACGATAATGATAATCGTATTTCACCCTCACCCCCAACCCCTCTCCCTGAGGGAGAGGGGAGTCGCGTTAGCGACGGGTGAGGGGTATTTTCACAGGAGGTCCCTATGCCCACCCAACAACAATTAACCCAACAAATCAACGAACGAGAGCGACGGCTGCACCAGCTCAAACTCCAGCAAGCCCGCCAAGGCTTCAACGTCGATCCCGCCATCACCCTCGAGATCGAAGACATCGAGCGGGAACTGG
>JAGRBY010001517.1 GCA_020433835.1 Anaerolineae bacterium
GGCTAGCAACATTAACGGCAGTGCAGCCTCCCGGCAGGTTTGGAGCATTTACGCTGGAAGCTGAGCAAAGTGCTATCCACCATTTTAAAGAAAAACCGAAAGGGAGCAGCGGCGAAGCTTGGATCAATGGAGGATTTTTTGTTTTGGAGCCGGCTATAATGGATTATATTACCGGTGATAGTACCGTATGGGAGCGGGAACCAATGGAGAAACTGGCCCAGGATGGACAGTTATCAGCCTTTCGCCATTATGGTTTCTGGCAGCCGATGGACACGCTTCGTGATAAAAACGTGCTTCAAGAGTTATGGGATAGCGGCGAAGCTCCCTGGAAGGTATGGTAAATCTTGGCAGCCGTTCCTGAAACCAATCCTAAAATAAAAAAGTATAGGACATAATCATACAATGAAAGTGTTTGTTACAGGGGTTGACGGTTATATTGGCTCACTATTAGGGCCGTTGTTACTGAGTCGAGGGTACGAGGTGGTCGGCCTTGATACCGGTTTTTATCGAG
>JAGRBY010001518.1 GCA_020433835.1 Anaerolineae bacterium
GACCCTTACCTTGCGTTCGGCAATGCACCGAATTTCGCGGCGGGGCGGTTGTCGTATTTCTTGGGTGCGCATGGTCCGGCGGTGATGTTGGATACGGCGTGTTCGTCGTCGTTGGTGACGATTCATTTGGCGTGTGCGAGTTTGCGGCGCCGCGAGTCGGATCAGGCGCTGGCCGCCGGGGTGAATTTGATGTTGACCCCGCAGAACAGTATTGCGACGTCGCGGTGGGGGATGTTGGCGCCGGATGGGCAGTGCAAGACCTTTGACGCCGGTGCTGACGGTTATGTGCGTTCCGAGGGTGCCGGGGTGGTGGTGCTCAAGCGTTTGTCGGATGCCCAGCGTGATGGTGACCGGATTTTGGCGGTGGTGCGGGGTTCGGCGGTGAATCAGGATGGGCCGTCGTCGGGTCAGACGGTGCCGTCGGGTCCGGCGCAGCAGAAGGTGGTGCGGGCGGCGTTGGCGTCGGCGCGGTTGGAGCCGGGCGATATCGATTATGTCGAGGCGC
>JAGRBY010001519.1 GCA_020433835.1 Anaerolineae bacterium
TCCCGCGGTCAGTCTGGCCGCGGTGGTCGGCGTGCCCCATGACCGGCACGGTGAGGAGATCAAGGCGTACGTCATCCTCAAGCAGGGCGCGCAGGCCGACGCCGACGAGATCGTCACCTGGTGCAAGGACAACATGGCCGCCTACAAGTACCCGCGCCTGGTCGAGATCCGTGACAGTCTGCCCATGACGGCAACGGGGAAGATTTTGAAACGGGAATTGCGGAGCGAGTGATGCGTGGGGCGTGCTGCGTGACGGGAGATTGGGAGATTCAGAGATTGGGAGATTCGTCGACGTTGACTGCCCCGAATCTCTCAATCTCCTAATCTCCTAATCTCTCAATCTCGGTATCTCATGTTTCACACCGGCTGCAACGTGGCCGGCTCGGCCGAGCCCTCGCGGTCGAACGGAATGTCGGCGCGCCAGCGGGAACTGGGCAGGATCTTCTCGTAGTTGACCCGGTCCTTGTAGCGCGCGGCGACGTCGATGACTTCCTCCAGCAACCCC
>JAGRBY010000151.1 GCA_020433835.1 Anaerolineae bacterium
GAATTTACCCTTGCCATCCATGTGCTCCTGCTGACGAGCGCGATACCAGACGTTCCACTCATCAAAGCACAGATAGGCCCGCTTCGAACTGCGATTTTTGCCCTGAACGTAGCGGCATACGGCATCCATCTCTTCAATTTGCTGGTCGATGCTGTTGGTGACGGCCAGGTAGTCCGGCGTGTCGTTGGCGGTGTTACCAACGTAGCGATGCAGGCTGATGTAGTCGGCATAGTCGCCGATGTATTCCAACACCTGGCGATCCCACTCCAAATAAGTCGGCAATTCGATAGCGCACGAGCCGCAGGCGACTAACTCCAGCGAGGGATCGGTGTCTTTCATCATTTTGGCGGCCTGTTGAGCGCGGATGGCGTATCGATCGGCGGGGACATGACCTAACTGCCAGGGGCCGTCCATTTCGTTGCCCAAACACCACAGCTTGACGTCGTGGGGGTTCTCGCTGCCGTTAGTGGCGCGCATATCGGCATAGTAAGTGCCGGTGGGTGAGTTGCAGTACTCGACCCAGTTGCGGGCTTCTTCAGGGGTGCCGGTGCCCAGATTGACGGTGAGCATCGGCGTCCAGTTCATCCGGCGGCACAGTTGGATATATTCATCGGTGCCGATTTGGTTGGGTTCGGTACTTTGCCACGCTAAATCTTGCATCGTGGGGCGCTTATCGCGCGGGCCGATGCCGTTCTGCCAGTGATAGCCGGAGACGAAGTTACCGCCGGGATAGCGCATCACCGTATACTGGAGTGGTTCTAAGGCATTTAAGACGTCGGTGCGAAAGCCGTCTTCATCGGCGTGAGCGCATTCGGGGTCATACACGCCTTCGTACACGGCGCGGCCCATATGCTCCAAAAAGCCGCCGAAAATGCGGGGGTCAACCTCGCCGATTTGGAAGTCGGTGTGCAGGGTAATGGTGGTTTCTTTCATTAGTATTGTAATCTCCTGTTATTCAAATTATTTATCAACCCCTGTTCCTAAGGAAGCGATACCGGCAATAAACTGTTTCTGCATGAAAAGGAAGAGGATAATGATAGGAAATGTAGCCAAGAAGGAAGCGGCCATAATGAGATCCCAGCGGGGGCGGTAAAGGCCCACCAGACCGGCGATGCCGACCGCCAGCGGATACATTTCCTCGCTGCGCATGACGATGAGCGGCCAAAGGAGATCGTTCCAGGCTTCGAGTGAAAAGAGGATGAAAAGGGTGCCAATGGCCGGTTTGACGAGGGGCAAAACTATCTGCAAGAAGACCTGATATTCCGAAGCGCCATCGACGCGCGCGGCGTCAATTACATCGGAACTGAGGCTTAACATGTATTGACGCATATAGAAAAGACCAAACGGATGCGCTGCCAGCGGGATAATTACACCGGCATAGGTATCGACCATTTTGAATTGAACCATCATAATAAAGAGCGGGATGAGCAGCATGTGGAAGGGCAGCATTTGGGAAACCAGGATACTGACAAAAATGGTATTTCGGAACGGAAAATCAAAACGGGCTAAGGGATAGGCAGCCAGCGTGCATACAGCTACCGACAAAATGGCAAAGCCCAAAGCCAAAACTATGGAGTTAAAGTACCAACGCTCGAACGAAAGCTCGGTGAACAGATTTTGGTAGCTGGCAAAGGTGACGGCGCTGGGTAACAGGTTGCTGGCTTCCGCAAAAATGCGTTCGGGAGACCGAACAGAACTGATGATCATCCAATAAAATGGGATGAGAAAGATAATGCTTAATCCTACAAAGAGTGCGGTCAGGCCCCACCGCAGCAAATTACGCTGCCAGCGTCGCCCTCCCGACACCACAGTATTTACAGGTTCGGAGCGAGTCATGCTGGTATCCATTTACGCTTCCTTCTTGAAAAAGCCGAACAGCCGAAACTGAACCAACGACAGGATCATAATAATCAGGGCCAGCACAACGCCAATGGCCGATGCATACCCCAAGTTGAATGACGTAAAGGCCGTACGATAGAGAAAAATAACAATGCTTAAACCGCCCTGCCCCGGCCCGCCACCGCCCGACCACAATACAAAGGGTTCGACGAAGAGTTGAAAACCGCCGATTAGCGTCAGGGTCATCACGAAGATGAGGATAGGTCGTAACAGCGGCAGGGTAATGTACCAAAACCGCTGAAATCCGTTGGCACCGTCGATGGCGGCGGCATCGTACAGGTCACGGGGTATATTAGCCAGACCGGAGGTGAAATAGATCATATTCAAACCGGTCCAACGCCAAAGCGCCATAAGCATCATCGATGGAACCGCCAGTTCGGCTGTTTCCAGCCAGCGCAGTGACGGAACACCAAACCAACCAAGAAGACCATTAAAGAGACCTTCCGGGGCCAACATCAACCGAAACACAGTCCCCACAACCACCAGCGAGGTTAGTACGGGCAGAAACAGGACAACGCGGAAGGCTCCCGCTTTGTTGACCAACCCCGAATAGAGCAATGTCGCCATAATGAGCGGAACGACTATTAGAAGTACAAGCGTGCCGGCGGTGTAATAGGCAGTGTTACCCAGGGCCTTATAGAAGGTAGGGTCATTAAGAAGGAACAGATAGTTACTAAGACCGGCCCACTCTTGCGAGCCTATCCCCTGAACCCGTTGAAAGCTCAAGAAAACGGCCTGGACAATAGCCCATACCCGGAAGGTTAAAAACAAGATCAGAAACGGTGCCAAAAACACAAACGGCACAACTTTGGGGCGGTGGAAGAAAGGAGCTGATGTTTTATTCATTGAAATAACGTCCTCGTTACGTTAATCTAATCTGGAGGAGTGCGACAATCTCTGATAGGACAGCATAGAGAATTATACCTGTTGAAGTGTGTAACTCTTAAAGCTAATTTCACCCTCACCCCCAACCCCTCTCCCTGAGGGAGAGGGGAGTCGCGGAGGCGAGCCGCAAGCGTCGGACTTAAACGGTATGCTTAGGGTTGTAGAGCTTGAACCTGTTCGGCTGAGGCTTTCAGTAAGGTAGCCGGGTCGCCGTTTTCTTCAATTATCTCAAAGGCAATTTTATCGCGCAGTTCAAGTACGGCTTCCGGATAGTACGGTCCGGTGTATTCCGGTGCTAAGTTATCGAGCATACCTTTAATATTTTGCATAACTTTCTCATCGCTGAAGTAAGAATCGGCTTCATTCAGGGCCGGGTCATCATACACATCCAGGCGGAAGGGGTCTAATCCAAAGTTGGTCCAAATCAGAACGTTAGCGTCATAGGTGAGCTTGGAAAACTCCAGGAACTCCATAGCGATGTCCACTTTGTCGGGATCGATCTGCTTGGTGATGGTGGTACCGGTGCCACCACCCATTGTTGAAACAAAGCCACCTTCTTTAAATACCGGCATGGGGCGAACAACCATTTTACCTTCAAGGTCAGGCATAAATTCTTTGAAGCGGATCATGTACCACTGCGGCATCCAGACCGAAGCATATTCGCCGTTGTTGATAGCGGTGTAGTAGCTGGGATCGTGGTGGTAGCCGCCGGGTGCTATATCAAGAATTTGGTGTTTATGGTACATGTCGCTCAGCAATTGCACGGCTTCTACGTTGGCCGGGCTATCCATAACCAGGTTGCCTTCGGCGTCATAGGTGCCGCCACCATTTTGTAGCATTAGGCTTAAAATGGTAAATCGGTCGGTGGTTTCCACAGTAGCCATCATCGCGCCGGTTTCTTCTTTAACTTTTTTCCCGGCTTCAATATAATCATCCCAGGTGACAATGCTGTCAACATCAACCCCGGCCTGTTCCAACAGTTCGGTGTTGTAGTACATTACAAATGCGCCCAGGTGGGTGGGGATACCATATTGTACGCCTTCAAATTGATACGGAGCCAGGCGTTCTTGAATGAGGTCGTCCTTGTGCTTGTCAACGATAGGGGATAGGTCGTGCAGTTGAATATCGCCGCGCAAAAATGTACCAAATTTACCGATTTCAATATCAACAATATCAGGAGCACCCGCACCCGATTGCAGGGCGATGAGAAGTTTGTCGTGCATTTCCTGATAGGGGCTGGAGGTGGGTTCCAGCGTAATTTTTATGTTGGGATGGGCTTCGTTAAAGCGTTCGGCTTGTGCCAGGTAAAAGTCGGCGTGGGCATCAACAAAGGTCCAGAATGATAATGTGACTTCTTGTACTTCATCCGACGGGGCTTCCTCAGCTTCTTCAACAGCAGCTTCTTCTTCAACCGCTTCTGCTTCCGGCTCGGCTGCTTCCTCTTTGGCCGGGGCTGCCGCTGGAGCCGCACCGCCACAGGCGGCTACTGCCAACAACATTAAAACCAACAATAAAGGCAATAGAGCGCCTTTTTTGAAATTTTGTCTGGTAGAAAACATCTTTGTAATTCTCCTCTTTGCAATAGTATCAATAGAAAACATCTTTGTGATTCTCCTCTTTGTTTTTTGGTAAACCACCGTTAGTTATAGCTCAGACTTAACAATCTCACATCATTATCGCCTTAATCTTCTTATTTTTCCTCCTTTGCTGACTAGTTCTGCCTTAGAACACAAGGTGATGCCTAAGAGGAACGGTTCGCCTTTAGCCCTTGCATCTTAGAATGTTCACTTTGCCCGAAATAAAATGTATTGCCGTACGCGCAGTATATCGACCTGAAAGTTGTAAAAACAAGGGTTTGACGACAAGATAAGGTCGTGCTAAGATGACTGCCTAATTGTGGTCATGTTTTAACCACCCTTCTGGCATTTTATTTTATACCTTCACACAACTCATGAATAGGGCTTATACGGACAATAAAGAGGACATAAATTAGGACATGGTCACTTTTGAAGCGTTTACAGAGTTGTTACGCTATAGTCTAGCGCATTTTCGCAATCCCGATTATCAACCGCCCGAAGCCCTGTGGTCGATTATGGGACTCCCCCCTCAACAAAGTGTCGAAACTTTCCGCCAAACAATGATACAGACTATCCAAAGCCTCAAATCGGCTCCGATGGATACCTCAGTCAGCCTGCGCCATCAACGCTTCTGTGAGCTGTTAATCTATCGCTACATTCAAGGCTTAACCCAAGAAGAAACGGCTGATCGGCTTGGTATTACGCCTCGCCACGTTCGACGCCAGCAGCAGAAAGCCACCTATGTCTTGGCCCGGTACTTTTGGGAAAAACGGGAGGGCAAATCATTTTCCTCTGTCGAAATGGAGAAACCCACTGACCAACCCGAAACCGAAGCGGTCGCCTGGCGAAGTCAGGTACGAGAAGAGTTGGCGGCTTTACAGCAAAGCGCGCCGGGGCAAGTGGTGGAGGTAGCCACTGCTTTACAGAGCGTGCTAAAAATAGGCGAGGTTTTAGCTTCAAAACACAGCATTACCTTGCAGCTTGAGCCGGTTAAGCCCACGATGACGGTGGCTATGCACGCCACTGTTTTTCGCCAGGTGGTGATTACGGCCCTAGAGAAGCTGGTTCGCAGTATTGAGGCCGGACACATAATACTGACCGTATCCGGAGATCGCCACAACGTCTATTTGACAATAACCGGCACGCCTGCTGCCGTCAAGCAGCCGCCGGACAGCCAGCTTATTCGCGAAATTTTGTCTATAAACGGCGGCTCTATCGAGGCCTACTTGGACAAAGATCATGTCGGCTTCCGTATTGCTCTACCCACTGCCGATGAGGTGACCGTGTTGGTTATTGATGACAACGACGATTTGGTTCATTTCTACCAACGCTACACCACAGGCACCCGCTACAGCATTGTTCACCTGGCCGAAGGCAAGGATGTGCTGGATAAGATCGATGACATCACCCCCGATATCATCGTGCTCGATGTCATGCTGCCCGATACCGACGGCTGGGAACTGCTGACCGATTTGCAGCAGTGCCCGACCACCCAAACGCTGCCGATTATCGTCTGCTCGGTGGTGCGCCGGGCCGAACTGGCGCTATCGCTGGGGGCGACGCTCTATCTGGCCAAGCCGGTTCGACGGCGCGAGTTTATCGAGGCGCTCGACCACGTGTTTAATCAGGCTCTAGTAGAAGAGTAGACAACTCCAACGAACAGCGTAGAAACTTATCGACCGAAATTCCACTGCCCATCGCTACCGACAAAGTCGGGCTGACCATTGGCTGCCCTGACGGATCTTCGGCTGAAATGACGATAGCCGGAATGTCTTTGGCAACGAGATCCTGCATCTTACGCTCTAACGTTTGCCAGCCATTGCCGTCGGGCATGGCAATATCCAGCAGAATAACATCAGGCTTTTTGTGCTGTAGCTGAGCCAAAGCCTGCTCTCCGCTTGATACCGTCGTCACCTCCAGCGTATCATCATAGGCCAACAGCATACGAGTTAGAAGACGTCGAAAATCGGGGTTATCATCGGCCACCAACACGCGCCGGATCGGTATTCCGAGCGCGTTCAGAGCGTTTTCTAGCTGAGCCTGGCGTACAGGTTTAATAAGATAATTGGCTGCGCCCGCCTCGAAGATGTGGCTCACACGGGAAGGAAAGCGGCCAGCTAGAATCGGCGTATCCGGCAGTTTTAGTCGAACCTGATCGAGCAGTGGCTCTGTTGGCTGTCGCGCATCTGTGTTGACAATTAAGGCGTGGGCCGGTACGGCCTGGGCTTCGGCGATGGCCTTATCGAGCGTCTTTGTCTCGATGAACTCCACATCGTCAAAACTATCGGCTAACGAGTCATAAAGATCGCCGGCATCGTCACAAATCAAGATGCGCTGTTTGTAGGGCAGCTGCGGCATTTTCGATTTAGTCGTGCGTTCGTGCCATAACCAGTTCGGATTAATCCAACGGGCTGGAGTGGTGGCGGGGGAGGTGGGCGGAGAAACGGGGAGCTTAAAAGAAAAGGTACTACCTTGGCCCAGTTGGCTTTCCAACCATAACTGACCGCCGTGCAGTTCGACAAACTGTTTGCTGATGCTTAAGCCTAGCCCACTGCCCTTTTGATCACGCCAGGGATGGCTAATACCCTGGCAGAATGGCTCGAAGATACGTTGGACATCCTCCGGTGCTATACCTGGCCCTGTATCGGCCACGCTAATTGTAATATATCCATCCTGCCGCCCCCCCGAGACCGTGATACCCCCTTGATGGGTGAAACGGGCCGCATTACTGACCAAGTTGAGAATAACTTGACTGATACGGATAGGGTCACAGTAAATCTCAGGCAAATCAAAGGGTAAATCGACCTGTAATGTGAGCCGTTTCTTCTCTAAAAGTGGTCGTACAATGGATAACGCCGTCTCAATATCTTCAGCCAAGTTAGTCCATTTTCGGCGCAGCGTCAGCCGTCCCATCTCCGACTGGCTCAGGTCTAAAACATCGTCAACCATCTTCGAGAGATGCTCACAGTTGCGATGCACGATGCTAAGATCATCCAAAAGCGCCGTTGACGGGTTGCCGTACACCTCTGGCGTATCCATCAAAACATCGGTCAGGCCGATAATCATATTCAGCGGTGTTCGAAATTCGTGGCTGACCTTAGCCACAAACACCGATTTAGCAGTCTGGGCTTCCTCGGCGACCAGTCGCATCGCGGTTACTCGCTCGTTCAACAGATCCAACTCGCGATAGGCGTGGGCCAAATCATCAAGCGCTTGCTGCAGCTCAACTTTGCGGTCGCGCACCTCTTCAAGCGAGTCTTGGGCTTTGCGATAATTTGTCCACGACCAATAGGTAATATCATAGAGAGGCTGGTAGATAGTCAGCATCACGCTAACCATCACCCAAACGGCAGTCATCATGAGCATAATCGATCCGCCATCGAATATGGCTAGCCCCAGCGGTGACAACAACAAAAGCAACCCATTTTCAATTACAGCAACGATCGATGCCGCTCGGAGGCCGCTTAAAATGGCTGCCAGCGCCACCGGCATAACAAGCAGCGTTGTAAAAACTGACGACTGGAGCCACAGCAACCCCGCAAACACTATCGAGACTGATGCCACAATAACAAACCACCGTGCCGCCGTTAGCCACCGCTGCGAAATGAGCCACCCCAGCAGGGCTATCGCCTCTATAACAACACCCAAAAACGCGACCTTAAACGGATCGCCTGGTTCGGTTAGATAATTGCTGATGAGCAGCAGCATGACCCCAAAAAACATCAACCCGGCCAGACCGTATTTAGGCAAGACAAACAGCGCTAAGTCAGGGTATGAGTCAATTCTCTTCAAGTAGTCGTCACCCCCTTCTTTGGGTAAGACCTAACAATTTTCTAAAAGTGAGGTTTTCAATACGGCAAAATGCTATCTTCTTAAGGTCATGCATTGTTACCATATCAATCTATCAGGTCTGCCTCTCATGAGTTCAATGAATAGAGGTAAATTATGCCACCTTTTCGCTCACTCCGGCAATTTTGAACAGAACTATGCGTGGAGTTTATCTTAAGGGGACGTTTTGGATCGATGGATACAATTAAATTAGTCCTGACGATACACTTTTTGAGTATTATATGGTACAGTAAAATATAGTTACTTTAGTCTACCAATTGTAAAAAACGGGTGAGATTTTGTTAACCGCAGAACATGAACAGCGCCTTTTGGCCGAAACCTTAACCGAAGCCACCTTAGCCATAACTTCACAAACGAATCTAAATGCTGTTTTAAATGAAATCTTGCGCCAAATAAAGCGTCTCATTCCATATAGAGCGGCGCATATTATGTTATTGGAAGGAAATCAACTGCGAATAGGCTCATGGCAAGGTTATCGTGTCTTTGATAGCGAAAAACATATATCTAACTTAGTTCAACCACTAGCCAATTTTCCTCTAGAAGTTGAGGCTATCCAAACAAAAAATCCCATTATCATCTCCGACACGCGTCGAGAAAGAAGGTGGGTAGTCCATCAAGAAACAGCTTGGGTTAGATCGCATGTTGTACTCCCCATTTTTCTGGGAGATCATGTTTTTGGTTTGCTTCGCCTTGACTCTGAAAAAGTAAATATGTTTTCCACAAAAGACTTGATCAAATTACAGCCATTAGCTAATGCAGCGGCAATTGCATTGGAAAACGCTCGTTTGTTTGATAAAGCGCAACAAGAAATTTTGGAGCGCAAACAAGCTGAGCAGGCACTTCAATACCATAACCAACAACTTGCACAACTCAATAAAGCTAGTCAAACTTTTATTTCTACGCTTGATCTGGATCAGGTACTTACTGCACTTTTACAAGAAGTGTGCGATTTATTAAACATAACAGGAGGCTCCGTTTGGTTGATTGATGCTGACACAAATGAACTGGTTTGTCGGCAAGCCACAAATCCAGAAATGGAAATCGCTCGCCTTCGCCGTTTACCATATGGACAAGGAATTGTTGGGTGGGTTGTTCAAAACGGTGAAAGCTTAATTGTTTCGGATACGCGAACAGATCAACGCCATTATAAAGGTATAGATGAACAGCTAGGTATCGAGATGCGTTCTATTCTAAGCGTTCCCCTTCGAATAAAACAGAGAGTTATAGGGGTACTTCAGGCGGTTGACACTCAACCAAATCGTTTTGTAGCAAAAGACCAAGCCTTACTAGAACCCTTAGCCGTAACAGCAGCTATAGCTGTTGAGAATGCGCGATTATTTGAGCAAGCCCAACGAGAAATTGCCGAGCGAAAACGGGCCGAAGAAGAATTACAGCTCCGGAATCGTCAGATGCAGCGTTTAACCACAGCCATTGAGCAGTCGGTTGAAAGTGTTATCATTACCGACACAAAAGGTATTATCGTTTACGTCAACTCTGCATTTGAACGCATCACCGGCTATAGTCGTGCTGAGGCAGTTAATCAAAAACTAAGCGAACTTATTAGAAGTGGAAAGCAAGACGATGCTGTTTATCGAGAAATATGGTCCACAATTAGTGCCGGCAAAGTATGGCATGGACGTCTTATCAATCGTAAAAAAGATGGCACTTTCTATACTGATGAAGCAGTTATTAGCCCTGTTCGCAACGAAGATGGTCATATTATTAACTATGTCAGTGTTCAGCGGGATGTCACTCGGGAAATTCAACTTGAAGAACAATACCATCAAGCTCAAAAAATGCAGGCTGTTGGTTTATTAGCTGGTGGTGTTGCTCACGATTTCAACAATCTATTAACCCCCATTAGGGGATATGCTGAAATGATAGAAATCGAATTACCAGAAGAACATAGCGAGTTGAAAGAATTAGCTCATAAAATCCAAGAAGTTAGTTTACAGGCTGCGACCATGGTTAAACAGTTGCTAATCTTTAGCCGTAAGCAAATAACGACCCCGAAAATCGTGAGCTTAAACGACATAGTGGATAATATTAGTCAGTTATTGGAGCGATTAATTGAAGAATATATAGAGGTAAAAACGAACCTATCATCAGAACTGTGGGCAGTAAAGGCTGATCCCACCCAAATTGAACAAGTGATTGTAAACTTAGCCGTAAACGCTCGCGATGCTATGCCTGAAGGTGGTAAGTTGACAATAGAAACCAAGAACTCTGTGATTGACGACAGTTATACAGCCGATCATTTAGAAGTTGAACAAGGAGAATATGTCCAATTAATTGTCAGTGATACTGGGATTGGTATGAGCAAAGAATTGCAGAGGCGTATCTTTGAACCATTTTTTACAACAAAAGAGAAGGGAAAGGGTACCGGTTTGGGGCTGGCTACAGTTTTCGGCATCATAAAACAAAACGGAGGGCATATTTGGGTTTATAGCGAGCTTGGGCAAGGCACAACATTCAAAGTGTATTTGCCCCGCGCTACAGAAAGAGTTTCAAATTCAACTCTGACAAAAAGATCGGTTAAAAATTTGGTAGGAGGAAATGAAACAATTTTAATAGTAGAAGATGAACCATCAGTTCGAAATCTTGCTAAATTTGTATTAAAAAAACAAGGTTATAAGATATTAGAGGCTTCTAATGGTGTGGAAGCACTGCGCATAACTCGAGAATACAATGATGAAATTCATCTATTGCTAACGGATACAGTTATGCCCAAAATGAGCGGGCAGGTTTTGGTAGAACAATTTAAGATAGTTCGTCCTGATACAAAAATCTTACTCACATCCGGTTATACAGGTAAACGAAACAACCATAGTGATAAATCAGTTAATTCTGATATTGCTTTTATTCAAAAACCCTTCTCTGCTGTAGAGTTAGTCCAAATGATTCGAGATGTGTTAGATAGTGAGAAACAGTAACATTCATTAGTGGGTATTGTGATTTTCGAAGGCGTTGGCAACCTCTGCTAGTTGAGATTCTATTTGAGCATTAACGACTCCTCCATTTACCTCTATCATGCACCCCCCTCGTCCAACGCGTTTATCAGCTAACAACTGCCACGCATTATCTGGGCTTTGGAAAGAAGGAATAGCATCCCACAATGGCTCAAGAATTTCATGATCATGAGGGTTCACTTTAATAGAGCAGGCACCTTGGATATCGGCAACTTCAATAGCTTGAACAACAATATCAGAGATAGCTTTTGGATTTACAGTCAGTTCTTTTCCAATAATTTTTCTAGCAATAGCTATAGTCAGTCGCTCAATTTCAGCTTCGCTGTCCTTTAAAAATTGCGATTTTGCATCTATGGCTGCTTGAGCTAAATTACGGACAGTTATCAGTGACTCGGCCAGTTTCGCTTCGACATCCTGTTTCGCTTGTGTGTAGCCGGTCTCCCAACCCTCTTTTTGAGCTTCCTCTTTCCAACGTTCTATTTTTATCTCAGCCTGATTGAGCATCATCTCAACGTGGGTTTGTGCCTCTGCTATGAGATTCGAAGCTTCCTCTTGTAGATCGACTTCGGTAGGATCAACAGGAGTTTCAATAGACTCAATGGGTTCAGGTGAGTCACGTAAAATAGGAGTTGCTCTTACTGAAACGATATTTTTAGCATCAAAATCAACAGATTTAAGTATTTTAGCCATATGAACTATCTGTTGTCCATTAGTATATATACAATGTAAACTTTAACTGATAACTTCATCTTGTCCGGGACGAGAGATAACAATTTCGTCCGCTGCTTCTAGTTGCCGAATAACAGCCACAATACGTTGCTGCGCTTCTTCCACATTGCGCAATCGTACCGGTCCCATAATGCCCAATTCTTCCTTAAGTAATTGTGCAGCACGTTTTGATAAGTTGCGAAAGATAAGATGTTTAACTTCTTCACTAGCACCTTTGAGCGCCAAAATCAAATCTTTATTGTCTACATCTCGTAAAATACGTTGAACAGCTCGGTCATCCAAGGTAATAATATTTTCAAAGATAAACATCTTTTGTCTAACTTCTTCTGCCACTTGGGGTTGATTTTCATCTAAAGCGTCCATAATAGCTTTTTCCGTACTACGATCTACCTGGTGCAAGATGCTTACCAAAGAGGATACCCCACCAGCAGTTGCATAGTTTTGCTGCATCAATAAAGAGGATAATTTACTTTTTACTCCCGTTTCTACATCTTTGATCACATCAGGAGAAACTCTATCCATCACAGCAATACGACTTGCTACTTCACCTTGTAGATGTTCTTCAAAATTAGAGAGCACGCCTGCAGCCTTAGTAGCCTTTAAATAAGAAACAATCAAGGCAATCGTTTGTGGATGTTCGTTTTTTAACGAATTGGCAATTTGCGCAGGATCAGCATCATCTAAAAAGTCAAAGGGAGCACCCTGTGTACGCATTTTCACGCGCTCCATAAACTCACGGGCTTTTTGGCTACCTAAAGCGCGAGCCAACATGTCGCGGGCATACTCAAAGCCGCCAGCATCTAATCCCTCACTTACAAATGACATATGATAGCATTCTTCTAGTACAGCCTCTTTTACACCACCGGAAACACGTCCCATCTGAGCAATTTCATAGGTCAAAAGTTCAATTTCTTCCTCTTCGAAGTGCTTAAGTACATGTGAAGCAGCCTCTGGTCCTAAAGTTATTAATAAAGCAGCGGCTTTCTGCTTACCGGAGAGATCTAGTCCGTTATCTTCCATTATTATGTCCATCCTCCGCTAACCAAAATTGTATAATTTGGGCAATTGCTTCAGGCCGATTTTTAGCTATTAGTTGAAGTTGGCGCGACATTTGTGCCTTTTCAGCAGCAAGTTGCTGGTCGGAGTTGAGCTTTAATGGATCGCT
>JAGRBY010001520.1 GCA_020433835.1 Anaerolineae bacterium
CATCGGCCAGCCGTTGTTTGTTTTGTTGCTTCACTGCCAGCCAGCGTTTCTGAAATTCACTGTTATTCGCCAGCGTCTTCAGTTTTTCTATCTGGCCAAGATCAGAGACCCAGTCCGAACCGATCTTCTCGGAAATAAGCGCCGTCATGGCCGGATTGGCATGTGCTATCCAGCGTCGCGGGGTGACGCCATTGGTTTTGTTGTTGAATTTATGCGGCCAAAGCTCATAAAAGTCGCGGAACAAACCTTCGGTCAACAAATGTGAATGCAGTGCGGCCACGCCGTTTACCGAGTAACTGCCGACGATACCGAGGTAGGCCATGCGGATTTGTTTGTAATCACCTTCTTCGATAATCGACATCCGGCGCAGGCGGTCGCTGTCGCCCGGCCATTTCCGCGCCACCAGTGTCATAAACTCGGCATTGATCCGATAGATGATTTCCAGCAGGCGGGGCAAGAGCTTTTCGAACAGTTTCACGGGCCAGCGTTCGAGTGCTTCGGGCA
>JAGRBY010001521.1 GCA_020433835.1 Anaerolineae bacterium
CGACCACAAATTCCACAACGGCGACGAAACGGTCGGGTCGCGCGTCGCGCGTATCTGGTTGGAGCAACTCGACGTCGAACCGGCCGTGATCGACCACGTCTGCCGGATTATCGCCGATATCTCCTTCAAAGGGGCCGACGTCGCAACGCCAATGCACAGTTTGGAAGGCCAAGTCGTCCAAGACGCCGACCGGCTGGACGCCATCGGCGCGATTGGCATTGCTCGCGCCTTTGCCTACGGTGGTCACAAAAATCGGCTGCTGTACGATCCCGATACCTCGCCGGAAGCCCATACGTCGTTTGATGCTTACAAAAACAGCCAAGCGCCGACCATTAATCACTTTTACGAGAAGCTATTGCTACTTAAAGACCGGATGAACACCCCCACCGCCCGCCGTTTGGCCGAAAGCCGTCACGCGTTTATGGAATTGTATTTACAACAGTTTTTTGCCGAGTGGAACGGCGAAGCCTGAGCGTTATAATAATGTCTGACCACTTACCCCT
>JAGRBY010001522.1 GCA_020433835.1 Anaerolineae bacterium
TTTCTTGACGAAGGTTTATTACCCCCGATTCTGTTTTGACCGTCATCTGTCTCAGGCTTAAAGCCTGGCGATGTTTGGCTTACAAAGTGTTACTTTGGATCACCATTATCGCTGCGGTGAGACCATGCCTTAGCCTGGCCCACTCACCTTGCTCTCAATCGCACGCTCGCCTAGCCGGCCTTGTTACCAAGACCGCTGGTAGGCTCTTACCCTACCCTTTCACTCATCACCCTTAAGGCTGACTTGCTTTCTGTTGCGGTTGTAGTCAAAGACACTTTTCAGCGCTTTGCCCTCACTTACTGTTTCGTGAGGCGATCTTGCCTCGCTTATGGAGGCTGAGAGTCGGGAAGTTCCTCTACCCAACACCAGTTGAGCAGCGACGGCTCCCTTAATCAAGAAATCAATTTTTAAAAAGTCCCAAAACAGAGAGTATCTGTTTTTTTTCAGGCGTCCCCGGTAGGATTCGAACCTACGGCCTTTTGGTCCGCAACCAAACGCTCT
>JAGRBY010001523.1 GCA_020433835.1 Anaerolineae bacterium
TGGGCATCAAATGCCACAGCACCCCCGTCCATGAGCTGCGGAAAGCGGCCGGGGCCATTGGTTGCCTGACCGGAATCATTGAGCGCGAAATGGTTTAGTACCATACATTAAAAACACCATAGCGCGGCATGACAGTAAAGTCAGTTAGTTGCCCATTAGCTCGGCAATCAGTCACAATCCGCCGCAGGAGAAAGGGATCATGGATATAAGCTCATGATCCCTAATCTCCCAATCTCCTAATCTCCAATCTCCCATTCCTCCGCTATAATAAGCGGTCAAACTTATGGTGCTAAGGAAGGATTATGGACACTTTATTGGATACAATTGGTTTAACAAGCGGCGAATTAACCCAAATTTTGATCATCATCGCCATCTTGTTGGCCGGGCTGTTTGTGGTACGCGCCATGTTCCGGCTCACGGCCACGCTGTTTAGGCTGGGTTGTTTTGTGGTTGTTCTCATTGCCATCGCCATGCTGTGGCTCAATTTGTTCAACTGAGGGG
>JAGRBY010000152.1 GCA_020433835.1 Anaerolineae bacterium
GATGGTGCGCACCGTTGTGGCCCGCGTGCTGAGTTTATCGACTACGCCAATTTTGCCGTTCAAATCAATCACATCACCCGGGCGGATGGCCTGTTCAAACAACAAAATCAAACCGCTAATAAAATCGGCCACAATCTGCTGCAAGCCGAAGCCGATACCCACCGACAAACCGCCGCCGACCAAAGCCAAGGTTGAAGAGTCGAGTCCAACCACCTGCAAGACGGCAATAAGACCCAGCAACAAAATAAAATAGCGGCTGATAGTGGTGATCGCATTCATAACACCCGGCTCATGGCCCAAACGTGGATTCAACACCCGGTAAAGCAGCCCTTCAGTAATCCATGCCGCCACGACAAAGCAGTAAAGGACGAGCAGCGCGAAAAAGACCACGCGCATAGTCACGGTCGTGCCAAAAACAGTAAACAGCGAGGCATCAATCATAAGATCGAGGCCGACCGTATTGAGAGTCAACAGAGAAACCACTATCGTTCCGAAGACCGGCATCAAAATCCAGCGATGGTAGGGCTGGGCATCAGGCCCAAAATAGGCGTACAAGCCCATCACAATAAGCCGATAAACCAGCCACATAAAAAAGAGGATTATCGAACTCTGTAAGATGCCCACCGGATAACCCAGACGCATAAAAAACCAGATGGCCAGTTGGACAAAAAGCAGGCTTAAGAGCGGGGAGAAAAGATGCTGAACAGCGACCATCCAGCGCCGCCAGGCCGGATCATCGGTTTGATCCGCTTTGCGTCCCTGATCACGTTTTCGGACCCAAATTCGTACTATTTCAGGCAGATACCAGGCCAGGCTTAGAATAATCAAAGCCGTGATAACCTGACGCTGGACAGCAGGGCGGGCCAGATAGATGAGTAGAATATCGATTTGGGTAATTATCAATTGGATAGATGAATCAGTCGGCATAATATCTCCCTTATCAGAGAAATGGAATTACGCTGTGGTAGAGGCACCATTATTCACTGGCGCTCTCAGCAGAGCAGCCGGGCGGCAGATCATAGGCCTCTGGGGCGTAGCCTTGCAGTTCGATGACGGCCAGGCCAAAATCACACACGGCTTCTTCGGGTGTTTTAACGCCTGAAAGAACGTTGCCGTAAGTCAGATCACCCAGCATATACAATTCTTGGCGATGAAGGTTGTTAGGCAGCGTGACGGCGGTACGCGCTTGCTGCGAAAAACCGGAGATCAAAGGATGAACGCGAGAGTCGACTAAAACCTGCCGATTGGCCGGCACCCGATTTAAGATGCGCATCAAGGTACGGGTTTGCTCGGTGTTGGTTAAATAGCGGGCTAAAATAGTAGCCAGTTCAGCCTGTTTTTCGGTGGAGGCGGTGCTGAGCATAATGGTTTCAATCGGTAAAAGAGGACCGGAGGCTCCTTCCGGTCCGGCCGGCAGCCACGTAACGCCCAGAATATTTTCGTCCATCTCCTGCAATAGTGAAGATAACTCTGTGGGTTTGGCAACGTAATAGGCAATCTTACCTTCAATAAATAATCTTTGCAGGGTGGCTCCATCACGATTCAGAATGATGCCGGGGTTGCTTTGCGCCTCGTTAAGCCAGGTCAGCCACTCGCGGAAGCCGCTAGAGGCCAGGGTAAAGCGCCCCGCCTCATCGAATAAGCCCTGGCCAAAGTCTTGCACCCCCCAATGGGCTTCCTCAAAGCGGGGCACAAAGGCGATGCTTTTATCCTCACCCACATCTAAAAGTAGGTCGTTAAGGGTGCGGGGTACGGTTGTCACCAGTTCCTTGTTGTAGTAGAGGGCGACCGGCTCCAGAGCCATAGGGTAACCCCATACTTCATCCTGGTAACGTAGGTCGGCAATGATGTTGGGTCGATAATCGTTGAGGGTGATTTCATCGTCCGGAACAGGGCGAATATAGCCGGCATCAACCAACGGGCGAATCCAATCGCTGGAGCCAATGACCAGATCGGGGCCAATACCCTGGGCTGTACTGGCCTGATATTGGGCGAGCAGTTCATGCTCCGGCACGGCAATGGCAATGATGCGGGTTTCGGGGTTGATTGCCCGAAAATCGGTGATAAGCTGATCCAGAAACGCGGCTTCATCATCGCTCCAGCCGTGCCATAACAAGGCCCGCCCAGAGATACGCGGCGTCTCCGAGGTAACAGTCATTTGACAACCGGACATCACGATAAGCACAGGGATAAGGATAAATAGCCTGTAAAAACACATTTGAATTTGAATAGAAAAGGGTCTGGGCATGCACTTTGCCGAAATACTGACTCATTAATGTCTTACGACTGACGCAGGGCCGCAATTATCTTTAGATCGGTGCGTGGAAAGGCGTAGCTATCCAATTCATCCAGGGTAGCCCAGCGCCAATCGGCTACTTCCAGCGCTTGTGGGGTTCCCTCTACAATTTGGCAATAAAAGGTGTGTAATGTAATTTTAAAGTGAGTGTAGCTGTGCTTAATAACGGTCACCGGCTCGCCGACTTCAATTTCCAGCCCCAGTTCTTCTTGGATTTCGCGATGCAAACAGTCGGATAGCTCCTCATCGGGTTGGCATTTGCCGCCCGGAAATTCCCACAACCCGCCCAACATACTCTCTACCGGACGCTGGGCGATTAAAAATTTATCGTCTTGGCGTATCACCGCCGCTGTAACGTCATAGTGCGGCAGCCGTTTTTTAGGCGGTCGATAGGGAAGTTCGAGCTGTAGGCCTTGTAATCGCGCCTGGCAGAGCGTATTGAGCGGGCAACTCCCGCAGCGCGGTTTTTTCGGCGCGCAGACGGTGGCCCCCAGCTCGATGAGCGCCTCGGTCCAGTGGCCGGGTTCATCGGGATCGACCAACTCGGAGGCGATAGTTTGCACCTGAACCGCGCCTTGGCCTTGCTTAACATCCTGTTCAATGGCAAACAAACGCGCAATCACCCGCTTCACGTTATTATCCACCGCCGCCACTGGTTCGCCAAATGCGATGGCCGCGACAGAGGCAGCGGTATACAACCCAAAGCCGGGCAGTTCGCGCAGGTCGACGTAGGTTTCGGGCAGTTGACCGCCAAATTTATCGACAATCTTAGAGGCTGCATTGTGCAAATTACGGGCGCGAGCGTAGTAACCCAATCCCTCCCAGGCTTTGAGGACATCATCCAGCGAAGCCTCGGCCAAATCCTCGATGGTCGGAAAGCGCTCTAAAAAGCGCAGGTAGTAGGGAATAACCGTTGCTACCTGGGTTTGCTGAAGCATGACCTCAGAAATCCAGATGCGATACGGTGAGGTTTCGCCGCGCCATGGCAAGTTACGTTTATTTTTGTGAAACCAGTTCAGAAGCTTGGTTCGGAACTCTGTAACATTGTCAATTTGATTTATCAAAAACCTGATGCCTTACTCGCACTTTTTCAACGCGATCCATAAGTACCTCCACGCCAATGCCAGGCCCGGTCGGAACAGACAGCGTCGAGTCTTCTTTGTTAAGTTCAAAAATCGGTTCGGCAATATCTTCAGCGTAGTAACGGGCTGAGGCCGAAATGTCACCGGGCAGGGTAAAGTTGGGCATTGTCGCCAGATGCACATTGATAGCGCGACCCACACCGGTTTCCAGCATACCGCCGCACCACATCTCCAGGCCGCCTGCAACCGACATATCGTGGATTTTGACGGCGTTGGTCAAACCGCCCACGCGCGCTACCTTCATATTAATAATGCGGCAGGCTTGCAGTTCGATCGCCGCCTGGGCATGCTGCGGCGAGTGAATACTTTCATCAAGACAGACAGCCGTTTTGATCTGGGCTTGCAGCTTAGAATGCTCAAAAATATCGTCATAGTACAGCGGCTGCTCAACCATCAGCAGGTCGTATTCATCGAGATTGTGAAAAATGGCGACATCATCCAGTGTGAAGGCGGAGTTGGCATCGCCCATCAGTTTGATGTGGGGATGTCGCGCCCGTACCGCCGAGATGGGTTCAACCTCCCAGCCCGGCTCGATTTTCATTTTGATACGCCGGTAGCCCAAATTGACAAAGCTATCGATCCGATCCAGCAGCGCTTGCAGGCTGGGCTGGATGCCGATACTGACGCCAACCTCAACCCGATCGCGCACGCCGCCCAGTTTTTGGCAAAGCGGCACCCCTTCGGCTTTGGCTAATAAATCCCAGAGTGCGTTTTCCAGGCCGGCTTTAGCCATTTGATGACCGCGTACCTTTTTGAAATGGCCGATTGCATCCTGCGGAGTAGCTATATCAAGGCCAATGCAAGGCGGCACAAGATAGTCGTTGAGAATATGCCACGACGTAGTCACCGTCTCATACGAATAGCCCGGATCGGTCGAGGCCACGCCCTCACCCCAGCCGACCAGCCCTTCGCTGTAGACGGCAACCAAGATGCACGAGCGTTCAATCTGTGTACCAAAGCTGGTTCGAAAGGGGTGAACAAGCTGCTGGGAAATATGGTGTAGTTCAATACGTTCTATCTTCATAGAGTCTCCTGTAAAATCGGTTTGTTGGTTTGATAGTTGGTTGGTTGGTTGGATACCATTCAATTATCAAACCAACAAACTAACTATTTTTCCAATCGGTTTGTAATAGGTAATAATTGCGGCCCTCGTGGCGCAGCAGATCGGTGGCTTTGTAATCGTTTACAAAAGCCGTTTGGAAGATGTGGCGCGTTTGCAAACGCCACGTGAGCGCTGCCTCTCCATTTTTGGCTTTAAGCGCGGCCAGATCTGCCGGAATCTCGACCAGGCAGCGCGGCCCGTACGGCAAATCGACATCAGTTGGAGGGAGCAAAAGACCATCCGACTGCGCCACAGCCGGGTTGAGTACCGGCCAGCCCAAGGCCAGCCCATCCGGTTCAGCATCATCGCCGGCAAGTCGCCGCAGCACGTGGGGCGAATCGAGCCACCAAGCCGCCGTAAGGCGATCGCTGGGCAAGCCTTGATTGATGGCATCGGTCATCTCGCCATAGAGATTAGGGGTGTAAAGGTTACTGACTGCGCCGAGTTTTCTGAGATTGAAACGGGCGTTGCGGCCCTGAAGCGGGTCGAACGTCCAGGTCATTAGTGTGATGCCAAGGGCTAAAGTCGCTTCGCGTTGGGCCAGTTTAATTTGGTAGCCCAGGCCTTGATCATGCAGTTCGGGCAAGACCCCGGCCTGGTGAGAAGCAATTTTAAGCCGGCCGTCTTTGGTTAGCGCCGGAAAACCAAAGGCGAAGCCAACCGGTCGATTCTGATCCCAGGCCAGCAGCACAACGCCACCTTCTTTAGCGACCGTCAACAGCAGATGATCCGGCACCTCGCCCGCACCCCAAATTTGGCGCTGCAACTGCTCGATGATACGACATTCTTCGGCTGTGTGAACCGGTCGTATTTCAATAGTCATAGGAAGGTTTGCCTGTATTATAAAATAATAATCGGATTCTACGCTAACGTCCAGATTGGGCAATCTGAAAGGGACATTTCTATAAATTGCGTGTTTGTTTATCTCCACGACGAATATTTACATAATGTAATTTCAAGATTGCATTTTGATCATTATCAGTGTATAATGGGTCGAGTAAACCCTATATATTGTGTAGTTATTCATTAGATTGTCAAGATGTAGTGTACTTAACGCAAAGAATAACAAAATCGGGGCATCGCTTCTTTTTCATTGTTCTTATCGGTTTAGCCTGTAGTTTTGGCTCAAGAGCAAACCAAACGGCAGAAGTTGCACCCGAAAGCGAACAAACCACGACAACAAATTCAACAACGTCGGCATCTGATCCGATCTTAACGGGGCAAGCCGATACCCCTGATGCGGCGTCCAAGCAAGCGGTTGAAGATGGCAAACCGCTCGTTGCCCGAGTTAACGGCCAGCCCATTTTTCTTGCTGTTTATGAGGGGCGGGTGACCCAAATAGAGCAAGCGCTTAACCGCCGGCAGCCGGACGATGAGTTAGACCAGCTTGCTTTGGCCGTTGAATTACGCCAGCAGGTGCTCGATGGCCTGATCGAGCAAGCGCTTATCGAACAGCAGGCCACCGAATTGGGCATTACCTTATCGCCGGAAGATGTTAAGGCTGAGGCCGAAAAATTTGTAAGCGGCCTTGATCCGCAAACCGAGTTTGAGCGGTGGCTGGAAAGTAATGGCTTGACTGAGGCCACCTTTCTCGCGGATTTGCAGTCGCAGCTTATCGCTAACCGGGTCTTTGAGCAAGTAACCCAGGGCGAAGCCGATCAAGCGCAAAAAAACCGAACTTTTACTGCATGGCTCGCCGAAAAACGCGCGGCAGCAGTTATTGAAAAATACGTTATCCCTTAGATTGTGGACATTACCATTATTTAGATTATACTTCCAAATAAGGCAGACTTTACTGCCCCAAGGAAATCTATAGCGCAAGGTAATGTAATACAATGCAACAAGTAAGATCATCAAACTCAAATTTGGGGTTAATGATTATTGTCGGCACGTTGGCTATTTTGGTGGTCATCTTGCTGACGGCCATCGGTATTTTGATCATGGCCAATCGCTCCAATTCTAGTGGGATAAACCGGCTTAGTTTTATTGTTGGTACAAATATTCTCAACCGGCTCGATGTTGATAAAATCGATCCGGCTCTGGCCCTGGCCTCGCTGGGCGGGGCTGATAACAATGAAGTTATTACCGAGGCTGTTGCCAAGGAAAGGCCGGAAACCGCATTTTCAGCGTTGCTATTTGATACCAAAATGAGCAACCGGGAAAGTGCCGGAGGATTTTTGCAATTGGCGGCATCGTATCGCGAACTTGGCGAAGGTGATAAAGCGATTTTTAGCTATGAAATGGCCGGTACGGTGGCTACGCTGTCGCCGGATATACCCGATACAACCCGAGCCGATGTTTTTATTCAGGCCGGTGAGCGTTTGGGCGATTTAGGCGAACCGACGTTGGCTAAGTTTTATCTCGATCAGGCTTTTGTGCTGGCCACAAAAAGTTTGTATCTGCAGCCGGCGCATCGACGGACCATTTTTGAACAACTGCACGACAGCTACCTGGCTATCGGTGAAAATCAAGCGGCCCGGCAAAGCCTCAATCTTAGTGCTAATCCGCCCAAGGCCACCATCAGCACAGTCAGTGAAACTATCTTACCGGCAAGTCCCATTGTACCGCTGCCCGCGACAGCCCAAGAGGCTGAGGCTTATCGCTGGCAGGTAGCCCAAGAATTGACAGCCATTTTGGTCGATCGGGCCGGTAATGCGCCGGTGGAATATGTAGAAAAGCTAGGCCAGGCGCTTGTTACGGAAGACGCGCAGAAGATGCCGTTTTATGAAAGCGAATTTGCAGAAACAACCCAACTGTCTGAAAAAATCGCCATTACTCTGGCTCAGGTAGATTGGCTCTCGCTTAAATACAGAGTAGCGCGGCGAGGGTATGGCCTGAGCTTAGTTCCGGAATGGGAAGAGCAGGCCGAGCAAATTCGGGCGCAGCTTACCAAAACGTATGAGACTTTGTTTGCCTTATATGCAGATTTAACCGTAGCCCTGCCCGAGGTATCGCAAATTGATAGAGCGACCGAGGAGAGGCTGCGCAAAGAAATTTTAGCCGGTCAATTGGGACGCTATCCAAATTACCCTGAAGAGCAGCGCAAAAAACAGCTTTTGGATATAACCAACAAGCTTATCGCTACCCAGCCTGATATTAATGTTTTTGTGGCTGTCGGCACTGTTAACAACCGTGAAAAATTTAGGCTTATCTCTTTAGAATAAACGGTTGGGGTTAATTGGGTCTAAAGAAGGAGTAAAATATGCGGAATTTAGATAAACGTCTAACAACCGTCCTTTTAGCAATGGTTTTGGGGATGTCGGTCTTGGCGATTATGTGCTATGCAACCATTTTTGTCCAGCCGAATATTCCTTTTAACCCGCTTAGTCCACAACGGGCTACCGAGATAGCGTTGGTGAACGTGGTTGCTATTCAGCAGCAGCAAGCCAAAGGGCCGGCGGCTACCCTCGATCAATCCTATCCGGCTACCTGGACAACAACCCCAACCAACACCCCTGGCCCTACCAAAACCGCAACCAATACGCGTACCGCTACCCCAACGCGGACATCTTCGCCCACCCGCACGCCAACCGCTACCAATACGCGCACGCCGGCCCCGCCGCCTCCGCCCCCAACAGTGACACCGACACCCAGTCCGCTGCCGTATATTGTTAATTCGCACTCCAGCCGCAACAACTGCGCCGACTCAGGTCTTGAGGGCGTTGTCAACGGCACAGACGGCCTGCCGCAAGCCGGGGCCCAGGTTCAGTATGGCGAAGTAGGCGTTTCCGGCAGCCGCTTTATCGCCACCACCGACAATAACGGTCGTTACGGTGCGCTGCTCATTCCGGGCAGCAGCAAACCGGCCTCGTACCATTCGCACGACTGGTATGCCTATGTGGTTGAAAACGGCCAACCGGCCAGCGAACAGTTCAAGTTTACCACCGATCCTATTTACGCCGACAACCCCAGCTACTGCGGTCGTGATAATAATGATGATGACGACTCAAGCGACAACACGAGTAATGATGATAAGTTAGAACCCGGCTGTAGTTTGGATCCGTGTAAAGTGAGCAGTTCAATTCAAATCAAAGTTATCAACTGGCAGCGACGAACACCATTTAATTAATCACCCTCTTTTTCGACAAGGATTATGAATCAAACAAGGAAAAACTTATGGCACGGCAAAAACAACGGTTATCACTCGGCTCCTCGGAAATCGATGCTATGCTCGGGGGAGGATTTATTAATGGCTCGGCGGTGTTAGTGAGAGGCGCACCCGGTGTTGGAAAAACGACATTGGGGTTACAGTTTCTCATGGCCGGTATCAAAGCCGGCCAGCGCGGCTTGCTCGTTTCATTTGAAGAATTTCCGGCTTCTCTAATCCGAGACGCCCAACTGTTGGGCTGGGATCTAAAGAGTTTGGAGCAAAAAGGTGATTTAGGCATCATTTTTACATCGCCTCAGGTTTTTTTAGAGAGCCTCAAACAACAGACCGGCCCCATTTCAGAAAAAATAGACAGTTTGGCGCCAACCCGCATGGTGCTGGACAGCGTAGCCCATTTTCAACAATTTACGCGCGATCCCCTTGAATTGCGTGAAATTTACAACACCTTAGTTAACGCCATAAAACGCCAGGACAGCACGGTTTTGCTGCTGGATGAAGCAGCCAATATTGTGCAGCAGCACGATACGGACGTCGCTGCGCTGCCTTTTTTGGTCGATACCGTTATCTTGCTCCGCTATGTAGAAGTCAACAGTACCATGCAGCGCGCCATCGCCGTTATGAAAATGCGAGGCAGCAGTCATCAAAAAGAGATCAGAAGTTTCGAGATTAAAAACGGTGGGTTGGCGCTTGGACCGCCCTTCACCGGTCACACCGGGATCTTATCGGGCATGTCGCATCGCACCGCTTAACCTTAGCCTCACCAAATCCATGTACACTGCTTATTGCCCCACCGTCGGGGCAATTTTATTTTGTTGCCCAAGTAGGAATGTATCATGAAAGAAACCATTCTGGTTGTCGAAGATGAAGCCAGCATTCGTAATATAACCCGCGTTTATTTAGAGCAAGAGCAATACCGGGTGATTTGCACCAATAACGGCAAAGATGCACTGGAGATGGCCCGGCGACACAAGCCCGACCTTATCGTTCTCGATCTTAACCTGCCTGGCATGGATGGTATGGAGATAACCGCCCGGCTGCGGCAGGAGTCGGATGTTTACATTCTCATGCTGACTGCCCGAACCGAAGAAAGCGACCGGATCGCCGGGTTGCGTATCGGTGCCGATGATTATCTGACCAAACCCTTTAGCCCCCACGAATTGGTCGCCCGTGTGGAGGCCATCCTGCGCCGCCAGAGAACCCGCTCCGGCACGGTCTCCGTTGTTAGCAATATCCTGCGCTTCCCCCATATGGAGGTTGATCCCGATCGGCACGAAGTGCGGGCCGGCGATCAACTCATCGACCTGACCACGACCGAATTTGGCGTACTGTTGGAATTGGCGCGCCATGCCGGCCGCGTTCTTACGCGCGAGCAGCTAATCGATCGGGTCTGGGGCCAAGATTTTTATGGAACCGATCGGGTGGTTGATGTCTATGTAGGTCAGGTGCGGCGCAAGCTGGAGCAAGCTACCGGCGAAACACTTATTCAAACGGTACGCGGTATCGGTTATAAGTTTGTGGATGAAAAATAATGCGGCTTTGGCGAAAGTTACGCTGGCGAATCTTTGGCTCGCACTTTATTGTGGTGGTGGCCGGGGTTACATTTTTGCTGTTGACAACAGAGATTATCATCTCCAACCGCGCCTTTACCGCCATTCAACCTCGCTTAATGGCGCTTACCCAGGCCGAAGGCGCATCGAATATTGAATTAGCCCTCTTAGCGCTGCAAGAAAGCTACCAAAATACACTCATATTTTCGCTGTTCATCGCTGCCATAGGCGCAACGCTGGCCGGTTCGGTAACCAGTTTGCTGCTTACAACCGGTATTATCCGACCGCTTGAGCAAATTGCTCAAAGCAGCCAGCGTATTGCCGACGGTCACTATGACGAACGCATTGAAATTTCCAACACCGAAGAGCTGGATCGCGTGGCGACCAATTTCAACCAGATGGCGGCAACCCTGGCCCAGGTTGAGCAGCAGCGTATCGCCTTAATCGGCAACGTCTCACATGAACTGCGAACTCCGCTGACCGGTATCGAAGGCTATCTGCAAGGCATGATGGATGGCGTTATGGCCAGTGATGAGGAAACTTTCGCCCACATGTACCAGGAAGTTCGCCGCCTGCGCCGGTTGGTCGATGATTTACAGGCGCTGTCGAGGGTTGAGGCCGGCCAGATTCCGCTGCATATCGAAACCTTCGATCTCTCATCTGTGGTGGAACGGGTGGTCAGGCAACTTCAGCCTCAGGCTGTAGCCCAGTCGCTTGAAATCGAAATGCGCTGTCCCGGCAACATCACCGCCTATGCCGATGTTGATCGCACGGCGCAAGTGCTGGTTAATTTGGTCGGTAATGCTATTCGCTACACGCCGGAAGGGGGTCACATTACCGTCACGGCCCGGCTAACCCAAAAACGGGTCGAGATCGCAGTTGAGGATACCGGTCAGGGTATTCCACCGGAAGCACTCCCTTACATTTTTGAGCGCTTTTACCGGGTCGATCAATCGCGGGCCCGCAGCAGCGGCGGCAGCGGCATTGGATTGACCATTTCGCGCCATCTGGCCTGGGCTATGGGCGGAGAACTGTCGGCTACCAGTCAGGGTGAAGGCCGGGGCAGCACCTTTTATTTCTCACTGCCTAAAGCGTAATCTTTTCGGTCTATTTTCCTAAACTCCGAACTGAGTTTAATTTATCGAGACAGACGATCCTTGCCATCGCGCGAAAGGCTATCCCGTTCCGGCAGCGACGGTAATTCAATCGACAGCCCCTCAAGAGGTACCCCTCTAAGCGCGGCTGTGAGGCCGTCTAACTTCAAGCGAGCCTGATTAGCATCGCCGCGTGCAAACTGCGTGGTAATTTCGCTAATGTGGCCTGATAGCGATTGCAAGGCCGGAATACCGGAGGCATCCAGGCTGGCGGTTGCGTTGGCGCCATACTGGGCGATGGTGTTCAGTTCGGTGGCTGAAATTTGACCATCTGCCAAAGCCATCTGGCCGGTGTTGAAAAACGTTTTCACCTGCTCGATGGCGACTTTGGGGTCAGAGACGGTTTGGCTGGCCGGTATGGCTATGGCTGTAGCGGCACGGCTATCAAGCACAGTCTGATAGTTGGTTGCCCAAGCTTGAGCCTGCTCCTGAAGCGCATCGGCCTGGGCAGAGGCAGTCTGGGCCGCGTCTTCTACCTGCACGATGGTTTCTTCAGCCAAGGCTACTCCTTGCTCAAGCGAATCATTTATCTCTTCCAGAGACTCGCTCATGGCTGCGGTGCTTTGTTCAATCGCATCGAGCGATGCTTCAATATCCTGCAGCTCCGCGACGGTGTCCGCCGCCAGATCACCGTACAAGGTTGTGTAAGTGCCGATCAGTTCATCGACATAAGCCAAGGATTCGTCGGTTCCGGCCAGAGTAACCTCTATGGCTTGAGCCTCTTCGGCCGTAATGGTATTGTCAGCGACAGCATGAGTGGCTGCCGCCGCTGATTGTTCAGCAGCAAGGGTAACCGTAGTTACGGCCTCGTCAATTAAAGCGGCTAGTGTTTCTTCGCTCATCGTCATTACCTGTTCAACCGGGACAGGGGTTGGCAGGGCGGCAACTGTGGCCTGCACGGCTGTGTCAATAGCGGTTTGGGTGTTTGCGGTGGCTTGAGCGTCGACAGCCGCCGCAGCGGTGGTGGCGCTGGATGATGCAGCCTGGGCGGCTGTTGTGGCGGCCACAGCAGCATCGATCGTAGCCTGGTTTGACGCCTGAGCAGCATCTGTAGCGGCGACAGCGGCATCGATGGTGGCTTGGCTGTTGACTTCGGGATTGGGGGAGGTTTGTCGACAGGCGGTGATTGTAATAAGTACTAGCAGTAAAGCTATAAAAAGTGAATATATTTTGGTCATAGGAGACTCCTTATAAAATGGACCTATTCTTCTGTGATAAATCTATTATAAAGAGGTTGCAGCTTCGAGGAAAGTATTACTACCGGAATCAGAACAGCCAGACTCCATTGGTGGAGTCTGGCTGTTTAAGGTGATGCACGTCATCCGTCGTGTTAATAACAACAAATAAAACAGCCTTTATGCATCGGCCATTTCTACCCTGGAAGATCCGACATGGCTCGGTTGCTGCGGCCACTCGGTGCGGCGTGGTTCAAGAATAGATTGAATAGATGCCATTGTTCTGGCCGTAATTTCAGAAACATCGCCTTCGCCCTCAATTTCGATGAGCAGGCCGGCGTTTCTGTAATAGTCAATGAGCGGCGACGTTTGTCCGTGGAAGGTTTTAAGACGCGCCGTGATGGTTTCTTCGTTATCATCTTTGCGCTGGTAGAGTTCACCGCCGCAGCGATCGCAAACGCCTGCCTGTCGGGGCGGATTAAAGACCATGTGATAAGGCGTTTGGCAGTCACAACAAATACGGCGACCA
>JAGRBY010000153.1 GCA_020433835.1 Anaerolineae bacterium
TCAGGAAAAATTGATCGAACGTCTGCTTATCGGTTTGTTGGCCGATGGTCACGTTTTATTGGAAGGTGTGCCGGGGCTGGCTAAAACGCTGGCGGTTAATACGCTGGCTCAAGCCGTGCAAGGGCAATTTCAACGCATTCAGTTTACTCCTGATTTGCTCCCCGCCGATTTAATTGGTACTGAAATTTACAATCCCCGTACAAACGAATTTACGCCACACCTTGGTCCTATTTTCGCCAACTTTATTTTGGCCGATGAGATCAACCGTGCTCCGGCCAAAGTTCAGAGCGCCTTGTTGGAAGCCATGCAAGAGCGCCAGGTGACCATCAGCAATCAAACCTATCTCCTGCAAGAGCCTTTTTTGGTGCTGGCCACCCAAAACCCCATTGAACAAGAAGGTACCTATCCACTGCCGGAAGCTCAGGTTGACCGTTTTATGCTGAAAGTGGTGGTGGGATATCCGACTCGGGCTGAAGAGCGCATCATCATGGATCGTATGACCGGTGCGGAACTGCCGACGGTGCAGCCCATTACCACACCGGAAGAACTGTTGCACGCACGAGAGATTGTGCGTCAAATTTATGTCGATGAGAAGATCAAAGATTACGTTCTTGATTTGATTTTTGCCACCCGTTACCCGGCTCAAAGCGGCCTGACCGACCTTCAGCCGTTAATGAGCTTTGGTGCTTCACCCCGGGCTACGATTTATCTTATTATGGCCGCCAGGGCGCACGCCTTCTTAAAAGGACGTGGGTTTGTTACGCCGGAAGATATCAAGCAAATCGCCCCCGATATCTTACGCCATCGTATTGTAATTAGCTACGAAGCTGAGGCGGAAGAGATTACCAGCGCGGATATTGTCCAGCGTATTTTAGACCAAATCGAAGTCCCCTAACAAACGCTGAACAATGAAAGGTGATATGCCGAATTAAAATCGGTCGACCTTATCCTTTCTATCAGCGTTCATCTGAGAAAATGTGTTATGTTAACCCAAGAACTCATCAAAAAAATCCGCCGCATCGAAATTAGAACGCGCCGGCTGGTCAATACCAGTTTTGCCGGCGAATACCATGCCATTTTTAAGGGACGGGGCATTGAGTTTGACGAGGTGCGCCCCTATCGACCCGGTGATGAAGTACGGACTATCGATTGGAATGTTACCGCTCGAACCGGTGAATTATTTGTCAAGCGCTATATCGAAGAGCGGGAGCTAACGGTGATGCTGCTGGTCGATGCCAGTGCATCGGGCCAATTTGGAACCTTCAATCGTTTCAAACGCGAGATCGCGGCAGAGTTAGCGGCTGTGCTGGCATTTTCAGCCATTTCTAATAATGATAAGGTAGGCTTATTAATATTTACCGACCAAATAGAGCTGTTTATTGCGCCCCGTAAGGGGAAACGGCACGTTTTACGCCTGATACGAGATTTGCTGGCGTTTGAACCACAAGGGCGTCGCACAAACCTGAAGTTAGGGTTAGACACGTTAAATCATATGCTTAAGCGGCACAGCATCATCTTTCTCATATCAGACTTTTTAGCCCCGCCCGATACCTACCGCTCTATTTTGCAGGTGAGCAATCGTCGCCATGATGTTATTGCCGTAACCTTAACTGACCCGCGTGAGCAGGGATTTCCGGATGTGGGGCTGGTCGCTATCGAAGATGCTGAAACCGGCGAAATGCAGTGGATTGATACCAGCAATCGGAAGTGGCGTGAAGAATTCACCGAACGAGTCAACGAGTTACATACAGCCCGCGAGCGTGTTTTTCGAAAGGCTAAAGTCGATCGTATCGAGGTGACAACTGACAGCGATTATGTTGTCCCCCTCACCAATTTCTTCGAGCAGCGTGCCAGACGCATACGGCGATAGTCAACCCATGACGATTTCAAAATCCATTCATTTAAGATTAATATCCTTGATTGTTATTTTCGTGATAGGGTGGTCATTATCCCTAACCATCGCGACAGCTCAATCTTTCGATGCGAAAGTGAGCTTTTTTTATGTGCCTTCATCTGAGGATGAATCCTATCACGTTGGCGACCGGATAACGCTGCGGCTGGAGGTTCGCCATCCGGCCGACTCGCAAGTCGATTTGCCCAGTTTGCCGGAGGGTGAGCCGTGGGGCGATTTTGAAGTGGTTTCCCAGACCGCCGTTGAATCGGCTCGCCGTGGCGATAATGTGGCTATCACCCACAAAGATATTGTGGTAACGGTTTTTGAACCGGGCCAATATCAAACCCCTCGCTTGTTAGTTACCCACACCCTAGCCGATGGCTCAACCGAAGAACTGGCTGCTCCCGTTATTCAACTGGATGTGACGAGTGTGCTGGTTGAAGGCGACTCTGAACTGCGAGACATCAAAGAGCAGGCCTCGCTGCCCGTGCCGCCGATTTGGCCGTGGGTATTGCTATCGATTTTGGTGGCGCTGCCGGTGGCCGGTCTTATTGCGGCCGGTGGCTTTTGGTTATACCATCGCTTTAAGCGGCGAGGTGACATCATTGATATGCCCCTGCCCGTGCCGGTTGACACGCGCCCGCCGGAAGTTATCGCCTATGCCGAATTGGATAGAATTGAGGCTTTGAATTTGCCGGCCAAGGAACAGTATAAAGAACATTATACCCTTGTGACCGAATGTTTGCGGCGCTATATTGAGGGGCGCTATCAGATTCCCGCTCTGGAACGGACGACGGATGAACTCCGCCGCACGTTGCTGCCGACATCGGCCATTAAAGATGAACGGCGAAGATTTATAGAGATTTTTTCTGATAGTGATCTTGTGAAGTTTGCCCGTTTTCGGCCCACGCTTGGCGATGCCTACGAAATCATTCGTAAAGCCCGCCGGTTGGTGCAAGTCACCACGCCGGTTCCCGAACCCCCTGCCGATAAAACGCCCCAAAAAGAAACGGAGGAGATGGCGACATGATTTTTCGTTTTGCCTCGCCTTGGTTACTTTTATTGCTGCTTATTCCGTTGGGAATTGTGATTCAGCGTATTAGAAGCCGCTCTCAACTTACGGTTTCAACCTTGCAATATTCTGATTTGCGGCTGACAACACATCTGGCTCCTTCTATTCGCCAGCGTCTTCGCTTTATTTTGCCGGTTTTGCGTTTAATCGCCTTAATTTTGTTGATTGTGGCCGTGGCCCGCCCTCAGTCGGGGAGTGCCCGTGAGCTTATCTCGGGCGAGGGTGTCGATATCGGCATCGTGCTGGATATTTCCGGCAGTATGGCCGCGCTCGATTTTGACCCCAACCGTCTGGGTGCCGCCAAGAGCGTCATCCACGATTTTATCGACAATCGCCAGTATGATCGCATTGGTTTGGTGATTTTTGCAACCGAAGCCTTTAGTCAGGTGCCTCCTACATTGGATTACGATGTCCTTAAGCGTATTCTGGACCAAACCCAGGTATCATGGGATATTGGCTTAGACAGCGGCACGGCTATCGGTTTGGGGTTGGCCAATGGGGCCAATATGCTGCGTGACTCCGAAGCCGAGAGTCGGGTGATTATTTTGCTTACCGATGGTGCCAATAACTCGGGCCAGATCGATCCGTTGACGGCTGCTGAAATCGCCAAGGCCTTGGATATTCGCGTTTATACCATTGGCGCGGCCCGCCCCGGCCCGGCGGCACTTCCTTTTCCGGATGGGCGCATTGAGTATCGGGATTCGGAAATCGACGAAGAAACTTTAAAGGAGATCGCCGATATCACCGGCGGCCTTTATTTTAGGGCTGAAGATGAAGTGGGTCTCCAAGAAATTTATGATACAATTAACGAACTGGAACGGTCGCATGTGGAAATACGAACTTTCACGCGTTACAATGAACTGGCTATCTGGTTTGTTATTCCGGCAGCAGCCTTGTTAATCTTTGAGGCGCTTTTGCGCCGAACCTTACTCCGTAAGATACCGTAACTTATGCTAAGAATCTTTGCTGAACCCGTATATTTGTGGTGTTTTGTCCCGCTGCTGCTCTTTGGCGGGTTGCTGTACTTTTTGGCGAAACGCAGTGAGCGATCGCTGGCCCGGCTGGGTACTCCGGAGTTGATCAAAAAGCTGAGCGCCAGTGTCAACTGGAAAGGGCGTCGCTGGCAGAATCGGTTGTGGTTTATTGCGCTTATTTTCTTGGTTCTGGCCCTGGCTCGACCCCGCTGGGGCAGCCAGGTTGAATATGTCGAGCGGCGTGGTGTTGAAATTATGGTCGCCCTCGATGTGTCGGAAAGTATGATGGCCGAGGATTTTAAGCCCAATCGTTTGGCTCGGGCTAAGTTGGAAATTTCAGAGCTGATGGATCGTCTCGATGGGAATGAACTGGGGTTGGTTCTCTTTTCCGGCGCAGCTTTTGTTCAATTTCCTCTAACCTCTGATTTCGCTACAGCCCGAACCTTTCTTGAGTCTGCTTATCCCGGCATCATCTCCAGACCCGGCACGGATATCGCCGAAGCCATCCAGGTGGCCAGAAATGGCTTTAATGAAGAACGAGCCACGCAAAAAGTCATCGTCATGCTAACCGACGGCGAAAACCATCGTACCGATGTTTTAGGTGCTGCCCAAGAGGCTGCTGACCAGGGCATTATCATTTTTACCGTTGGTTTTGGCTCTCCCGATGGTGAGCCGATTCCGCAGTACGATCACCTTGGTAATCTGATCGAGTATAAAAAAGATAGCAGCGGCAATACAGTTTTGTCTCATTTGGATGAAACAACGTTACAGGAGATAGCCGCCATCACTTCAGGTGCCTATTTTCGCGCCGCCGCCGACGGTCGAGAGGTGGGTTTTTTGATCGATGCGATCAATCGGCTGCAAACCAGCGAGTTAGAAAGCCGGTTTGAAACCCGTGGCATTGAACGGTTTCAATGGTTTTTAGGCATTGCGGTGATGGCGCTCATTATCTATGAACTTATTCCGGATCGGGTGCGACCCAAAAGAGCACCTGCTAAGGCCAAAGGATTGCCGGAAAGCCGGGCCGAGCAGCCGACATAATCGGTTATAAAGCAGATACGCACAAGGCGTGAGCAATGAAATCGAAACTTTATATAACCCTATTACTTCTCTATTTGATACTATTGACGGCTTGCGGTTCGCCGGCAGCCCGCTATAATAACGATGGTAATGAGGCGTTTGACGAGAACAACTACACCAAGGCGCTGGAAAACTATACCGCTGCCAAGCAGGAAGATCCTGATTTGGCCGAACCCTACTATAATTCCGGTAATACCTACTACCGCCAAGGGCAGTACGAATCAGCCGAAATGCAAACGAAGCAATCGCTGCGGTCAACGGAAGAGGGTGAAAAACAGGAGTTGGCCCAGAATTCTTATTACAATTTAGGCAATAGCTTTTTTCAAACGGAGCAGTGGGAAGAGGCTATCGATGCTTATAAAGAGGCATTGCGCTTGAATCCTGATGATGAAGATGCCAAATACAATCTTGAGTTGGCCCTGAAAAATTTGGAGGAAGAGCAGCAACAACAGCAGCAGAGTGGTGGCGGTGGTCAACCTCCGCCGCCGCAAGGTGGGGAACAGCCGCCAAACAACCAGGGTGACCAACAAGGTGAAGAACCCAACCAAGGGCAAAACGGTGACCAAGAGCAAGATGGTGGGGGTGGCCAACCCGAACAAGATGAAAATGGTGACTCTGGTTCTCAGCCCGATGAGCAGCAGAATAACAACGGCAGCGGTCAGCGAGGGTTAACACCTGAAGAGGCCGAACAACTGCTCGACGCTTTGGGTCAAGATAGCCAAACCCTACAGGAAAGACTACAAGAAGGCTTTTTTGCACCTGGGTTACCACCTACCGAAGATTGGTAAAGCATTAAAGTACAGTGATCTAATGATGAAAAAGCAATCTCTTTCATGAACTATCGGCTATTTTACAATTCCAATTCTCGTAGAAAATCAACTACGTATGCACTGATTGCATTCTTTTGCCTTTTACTTTCTGTTAGTCTGCCCCCTTCACTCGCACAGGCGCAAGCACCTATTACCGCGCGGGTCGACCGGAACACGTTAACCATCGATGAACAGGTGGTTCTTAATGTCACCGTAACCGGTGACTTCCTCAAAATTCCACAACCGGATTTAACCAACATCGGCCCCTTTATTGTGGTTAGCAGCAGCACTTCAACCCAGGTTAGCATTGTAAATGGGCAAATGACTTCGCAAAGTGTTTTTATTTATCACTTACAACCCTTACAAGAAGGGACATTGGAAGTTGGTGCCATTGGAGTTAATATCGACGGTCTGCTCTATCAAACGGATCCGATTCCGCTTGAAGTCCTTGCCAGTGGCAGCCCGGTTGTGCCGCAAAGCCAAAGTAGTCCCAACTCAGATACGCCATCTGTTCGGCCTGGTGAGGAATTTTTTGTAATAGCCGATGTCGATAACCCTAACCCTTATCTTGGCCAACAGATTGTTTACACCTTTCGCATCTACCAGGCACTGGGCTTTCCGCCCGGTCAGCCTGATTATACGCCGCCCTCGTTCACCGATTTCTGGAGCCACGAAATTGTTGCTCCCAGCCATTACACCGTCGACTTAAACGGCATTGGGTATACGGTTACGGAAATTATGACGGCGCTCTTCCCCGCCAATTTAGGTTCCATCACCATTGAACCGGCCAGCCTGGTTATTCCCGGCGGTCTGCTCAGCCCCGATATTCGCCTAGAAGCCGAACCCGTTCAGGTTGAGGTAAAACCGCTGCCAGAACAGGGAAAACCGGAAAATTTCAGTGGTGCCGTTGGTCAGTATAACATTCGCGCCACATTGAGCGAGTCACAAGTAGTGATCAATAACCCGGTAACCCTTCTGATCGAAATTGAAGGGATAGGCAATATTCAAACCTTGGCCGAACCGCCTCTGCCGGAAATGGCAGAATGGCGGCTGTTTGAGACAAAATCGTTCTCAGATATCAACACCGAAAACGGCAAAGTTGGCGGTACCCGTACTTTTGAACGATTGGTCGTTCCCGGCCAGACCGGTGAGTTGACGTTTGAGCCGATTAGCTTCAGCTACTACGACCCCGAAGCACAAGTCTACCGCACTATCAGCACCGAACCTCTTGGCATCACGGTTTTACCGGACGACTCACAGCCCGCCTTACCAACAGTTGTTGATTTTAACAACAGCCAAGAAGAGGCAATGAACGTGATAACGTCCGATATCCGGCATATTAAACCGGTACCGTCCTCGTTACGTATTGGTGCGGCATTATCGGGGCTGGGGCAGGTCGTTTACTGGGCCGGTTGGATTTTACCGCTGTTTATTGTAGCGGCTGTCCAAATATGGCAGCATCGCCGCGAACGGCTGCAAAAAGACCCGGCTTTTGCGCGCGATCAACGGGCCAAGCGGCAGGCGTTTAGTACGCTCAACGAAGTTCAATCGGCTGACTCAAAAGAGCGGGCTTCGGCTGCGGGGCGTGCTTTATTAAACTATCTTTCCGATAAACTTAACAAGCCGACAAGCGGTCTGACCACCGCCGGACTGCTGCAACTGCTGCGTCAGTCGCGTCTGCAAACGCGACAGATCGAGCGCATTGAGGCGCTGCTAAACCAGATCGATATTGGACGCTTTGCTCCTATCTCAGCCGGTGATGCGGAGTCGATTACAGAGGAAACGCGCCAACTGATAGACGATCTTGAAAAATCATTTAATCGGCGGCGTAAACGATGAAATTCTTGTATAAACTCATTTCAATCCGTCTTTGGATCGTAGCATCCGTTGTGGCCTTCAGTCTTATTTTGACGATGACCACGTTGGCCCAGACCGTCAGTCCCACAGAAGCGATGGCTGCCGCTAATCAAAACTATGAGGCTGGCAATTATGTTCAGGCCATCGAAATTTATGAAACGATCATCGAGGCCGGCATTGAGGACAGCGCCCTGTACTATAATTTGGGCAATGCTTACTTCAAAGAAGGAGATTTAGGGCGGGCTATTCTCAATTACCGGCGGGCCGCTCGGCTCGATCCGCGCGATGCCGATATCACAGCCAATTTACGTTTGGCTCGCGGCCAAACCCTCGATAAATTAGACTCGACCGGTGACGAAGCCTCGATCAACTTTGTCAAAATTGTTGAAAATTGGTTCACTCTCGGCGAGGCATCGGTTTTAGCGCTGCTGCTGTGGATTTTGTTGTGCGCCTTGGCTATTATCGCTATCGTTTCTCGCAAATTTCGACAGGTAAGTTTGTGGAGCATGGTCGTCATAAGTGTTTTTTTGCTGGCCGGTTTAATATCCATCGCCAATCGTCTCTATAACGCATATAACTATCCTGCGGCAGTGATTGTTGCGGAAAATGTCGAGGTCATGAGTGGGCCGGGCGGAGCCGATAACTACGTGGTTGAATTTGAACTGCACTCCGGGGCCGAGGTAACCCAGTTGGAAAGCCGTGACAGTTGGCGACGGGTATCGCTGCCCGGCAATGATTTTCAAGGTTGGATTTCGGCCAGTGCCATTGAGCCGGTTATTCCCAACTAAAGAGTGACTGTTACCATTTCGATAACAGTCACTCTTAAATCCCCGTTATTGTGAAGCTGAGGTAGAACAGACTTACATTTGCCCTACAGGTGCCTCAGCTTTCCCTTTATCGCAATTTAATATGCAATTCCTTAAGCTGCTGCTCAGTCACCTCTGTAGGTGCACCGGCCATAAGATCGGCAGCGGATTGGCTTTTGGGGAAAGCAATAACCTCTCGAATGTTTGGCTCGCCGGCCAACAACATCACCAGCCGGTCGATGCCGGAGGCGATGCCGCCGTGGGGCGGTGTGCCAAATTCAAATGCTTCCAGCATATGGCCAAACTGCTTTTTAGCGTGCTCTAGCTCCAAACCAATTAAACCGAATACTTTTTCCTGAAGCTCGCGCTGGTGAATCCTGACGCTGCCGCCGGCGATTTCGTTACCGTTGAGCACTAAGTCGTGCTGTTTGCCACGCGCTTGGCCGGGATCGGTGTCCAACAGCGGGATGTCCTCGTCAACAGGCGCGGTGAACAGGTGGTGACTGGGATCCCAGCGATCTTCCTCTTCGTTCCACATCAGGAAGGGGAAATCGATGACCCAACAGAAGGCCAGGATGTTGTCATCGCGCAGCCCCAGCCGATCGCCCAATTCTAACCGCAGCCGGCCCATCGACTCGTTGGCTACAGCCGGTTTGTCAGCTACAAACAAAAGCAGGTCGCCTGGTTCGCCTTCAAGCTGGCGAATAATGGCTTCCACCTCTTCCGCAGCCAGGAACTTGGCAAAGGACGAGCGTCCGGCCACCGGGCCGGCGTCGCTATCGTCGACCACCAAATAGGCCAGACCTTTTGCCCCGAAATTTTTCACGTAATCCGTTAATTCATCAAGCTGCTTGCGGCTGTAACTGCCCAGGCCTTTAGCCTTAATCCCTTTGACCAGACCGCCGCTGCTAACCGTGCCGCTGAAGACCTTGAAATCGCTGTTGGCAACAAGAGGGCTAATATCGCTTAACTCCATGCCGAAGCGAATGTCCGGATTGTCGCGCCCGTAGCGATCCATCACGTCGTGATAGCTGAGGCGTGGGAACGGCTTGTGCATAATTTGGGCCTGGCTCATGGTTTCAACCAGACCGAGCATCAACTCCTCCATGATTTCGAGGATATCGGTTTGATCAACGAAGCTCATTTCAACATCAAGCTGCGTAAATTCCGGCTGGCGGTCACCGCGTTGGTCTTCATCGCGGAAGCAGCGGGCAATTTGAAAGTAGCGATCGTAGCCGGCGACCATCAAAAGCTGTTTAAGCTGCTGCGGACTTTGCGGCAGCGCGTAAAACTGGCCGGGGTGAACCCGGCTGGGAACCAGATAATCGCGCGCGCCCTCCGGCGTGGTTTTGAACAGAATCGGCGTTTCGACCTCAACAAAATCGGCGTCCGATAGGAAGTTGCGGATATAGCGGACAACTTCGTGGCGCAGCACAATATTACGCTGCATGCGCTCGCGGCGCAGGTCTAAATACCGATATTTCAGCCGGATCATCTCATCAACCGGCGACTCTTTATTGATATCAAAAGGCGGCGTGTTGGCTTTGTTGAGGATATTCAACGAGCGTCCCTCAACTTCAATATCGCCCGTATCAAGGTTGGGGTTGGCCTGCCCCTCGGGTCTGGCCCGAACCAAACCCGTTACCTGAATGACATACTCATTACGCAGCGTCTGAGCCAAATTATGCATGTCGGTATTGGTATCGGGATCAAAGACGATCTGAGTCAGCCCCCACCGATCTCGCAGGTCGATAAAAACCAGACCGCCATGATCGCGGCGGCGATGAACCCAACCGGCCAGGGTAACTTCTTCTCCTACATTGTCGGGACCAAGTGCATTACAGGTGTGTGTTCTAAACATACTGCTATTCCTTTTGTTACAAAAAATTTGGGGAGATTGCGTTGCAACCACCCCAATGTGTATTTAACACGTCTGCGAAATTCTAACACAAAAGCGAGAAATGGAAAAGAACTGTTTGATGTAAACTTTACAAACGGGCCAAACAATCCTAAGATTAGGGAGCAACTTAACACTTTATTTGGGGACACTGACCATGTACCAGAAACTACAGCACAACTTTGATATCCTTCAGTACTTGCTTAAAGATATATCAGCCGATCAACTGGTCTGGCATAATGGTGAAGATAACCCAACGTTGGGCGAAATCATCGAACGTCTTAATCGGCTTGAGCAATCTCATCACGCTGCGCTAACCACCCATTTAGCGAAAAGACCGGTGCTTTGTTTTGCATCGGGCGGAATGGAGGCTTTTGTTCCCAAGCAGGAGCGCTGCCTCTGTAAGTTTGAAACGTATGTGGAGTATCGTCGCCAAATCCTGGCTTACCTTAAAGATATTGATGCGCCACATCTTCAAATATGTCACCCGCTTTTTAATGCCCTTACTCTGGCCGAACTCATCGTCAAAATCGATGCCTATGATCAATCCCACATTTGCCAGATTGAGTCGCTTATCCGCTGTATGCCGCTCAATCCGCTGCTGCTCCGGGCCAAGCACGAAATCGACGCCTATCATCGGCGTTATCAGGCTCACCTCAATCAGGCTCAATCTGTGCTGGATATCGGCGTCGGAACGGGGTTGGCACTAAACCACATCATGCACCACCATCCCCATATTCATTTTACGGGTGTTGATGTTCGTGATTTACGCCTGCCGGACATGCAAGTTCCACTACAGATTTATAACGGTGATACGCTGCCCTTTGCCGATAATCAATTTGATGTTTCGTTGCTGTTCTATGTGCTGCACCATTGTCAGAATCCGGGGCGGGTTTTAGATGAGGCGGTACGCGTTACGCGGCAAAAGATCATTCTCATCGAAGAATTCGACCGGCCCGAGGCCGATGGCATCAGCCTCGATCTTACTGAGCGGCACGGCCATCGAGCCATTGGCCTGCCGCCCGATATGCCCTACCAACTTTTTAGCCAATCCGAGCTTGAGGCGATGCTGGCCGCCCACCATTTGCTTCAACTGGATCAACAACGGCTGCCCTCTAGAACAACCCGGCCGATTGAGAAGTTTTTGTACGTAACCCAACGCGCCACACTGTAATACCGATGAGGAGAACGGCGGTTCCCCAGGCTAGCCGGTTACCCCAGATCACACTGGCCGGTTGATAATCGAGCGCGATAGTATATTTCCCTGCTTCAGCTAGATAAATGCCCCGCAGCAAACCATCTACCTTTTCCACCGGCTGCCTCGATCCGTTGACCGTGGCCTGCCAGCCGGGATACCAAAGTTCGCTGACAACCAGCCAGCCCGGTGCTTCTATCTCTGTTTCGATGGCGATATGGTCGGCTCCGTAGGCCGTGATTTCGGCGCTGCTGGCCGGCATAGCGTTAGCGAGTGGTTTATCTGTCTCCTCAACCAAGACGATATCGGCCAAATTAGGCAGTGATTCAAGCTGCGTTAGCCAATTCGGCTGCGACGGGCATGTTTGATGGGCCACCCAGGCGCGGGGCAGTGCTTCGGTATTGCGGTAGATATAAATGCTGTCGACCTCCTCAACCAAGCGTAAGCCATTCCAGTTCATCGGAAACGCAGCTGCTACATAGACAACATTGAGCAGCCCCAACAGCCGCATATCAGGCTCGACGTCTTTTAGCGCGATGTCCAGCGGCGCATCGCCAAAATGGGGAATTGTTACGCTAAAGCCGGCATCGTGGTAGCCGCCCGCCTGCGCCATAAAGTGATCATAGATCGACAAATGCACCGGCTCGACTCCATCGGCCAATTGAAGATTGAATGCGGCCGCGGTTTGCGTTGGGATGCTATAACTGGGCGAATAGACTCGAAACAGATCGGGTTGTTGCGCCAGGTAGGCGGCGGTCGAGCGCCCCACGGCCAGAGCCTCACTAAGCGGGGCAAATCGCATCATCGACATAGCAAATGAAGCGAGATCGAGATACAGCAGCAGACCCAAAAGCAGCACCAGCCATTGTGGCGCTATCCGTTGGCGTGCTCGAAGAACCACAGCGATTAACCCCACAGGGATCAAAATCGCCAGCGCAAATGGAGCACGTCCAACTTGGCCAAAGAGAAAAGCCAAGCCTAAACCTAAAATAAGCGCGGTGGCTCCAACAATTACGGCCAGCCGGGTTAGCCACTGCTGCGCGTTTTCTGTCCAGTGCGTTGTGCACAGGCGGTCGATGCCGAAACCAACGAGTACCGAGGTGGCTATTGCCCCGACAAAAAACATACGAGCCGGCGTTCTAACCCAGCGAAAACCGGGTACGAAGTTGTAAAATAAACTGTGAATCGGTGTGGCTGGGCCGAGGGCAAAAAGAATCGAAAAGAGGAAAATTGCCCCATAAAACCAACTCCACGGTTGGCGACGACGGATGCCAAAGAGTGCAATCAGCAAAGGGATAAGACCCAGGTAGATTACCAATTCGTGTCCACCTTGGGCCGAGGGCAGCAGGAGTCCGATCAACAATTGTACCGGCGTAACCGAATATTCAGCGGCCTGAGCCGGTGAGAGCGATCGGTTGCTGAACGTAATTAATTCTACAAGTGGCAGCAACTGACCGGCTCC
>JAGRBY010000154.1 GCA_020433835.1 Anaerolineae bacterium
TGCCGGGCGACAATGTGGAGTTAACGGTGAAGTTGATTGTGCCGGTGGCCTTGGAAGACGGTTCGAAGTTCGCCATTCGTGAAGGTGGTCGAACTGTTGGGGCCGGTGTTATCACTAAAATTATCGAGTAGAGTTCGCGCTATCCGATTATAAATTTTCGCAATCTGACTTTTTATGAATAAGTCAGGGGGTTGAGAGGCTATTTTTCCTCTCTGCCCCCTTTTTGTGAACAAACGACTAAACGCAGGATTGATATTTTTGTGTGATGTCGAGAGGAGTAGCTGTAACGTGGCAAAATCAAAATCAAGATCAAATTCCACTACAGTCAGTACTCGAGAGCCTAATTTTCTCGTTAAGTACTTCAACGAAACGCGTGCTGAATTACGTAAAGTAACCTGGCCAACTCGTGAGGAGACAAAAAATCTCACGTTGATCATTGTTGCTGTAACATTGGCTATGGCGATTTTTTTAGGAACCCTTGATTATCTGTTTCAAGTTGTCGCGGCAGGGGTTATTAGTTTAAACCCAATTAGTATTGCTGTAGCTGTTGTGCTATTCGCAATTGGTACTGCTGCGTTCTATTTTAACAATCAAGAAGTGTAAGTCAATTAGTACGTAAGAGTGCGTTTATGGCTGATGAAAAAGACCTTGTAGAAGATGGTTTAGAAGAAGATATTGACGAAACTCTCGATGACGATGCCGAATTTGATGATGAGGGCGATGAGTCTTCAGAGAAAAGGCCGAGCGATACAGGTTGGTATGTAATTCATAGCTATTCCGGCTATGAAAATAAGGTTCAGAAAAATTTAATGCACCGTATTGAGTCGATGGGCATGCAAGATAGTATCTTTCAAATCGTTGTGCCTACTGAAGAAGAGGTAGAATTGAAAGATGGACATCGGCGTACGGTCGAGCGACGCGTTTTTCCGGGATATATTTTGGTAGAAATGGTCTTGGATGAAGACTCGTGGTATGTGGTGAGAAACACACCCGGGGTTACCGGATTTGTTGGTTCGGGTAACAAGCCAACACCTTTGCGTCAAGACGATGTTGATAAAATTCTCAAACGCATGGAAGCTGAAGCACCAAAAGTAAAAGTCAGCTTCAGAGTGGGCGATCGCGTTCGTATTGTTGAAGGACCTTTTGAAGACTTTATGGGTACGGTGGATGAGCTCGACCTTGATAGAACTCGCGTAAGAGTTCTTGTGAATTTCTTTGGTCGAGAGACACCGATAGATCTTGACTTTTTACAAGTAGAGCGAACATAATTTTATGCTTGCTTGTTGAGCTGCATTACACGTGTTTAAAGGAATTGACGTATGGCTAAAAAAATAAAAGCTATTGTAAAATTACAAATTCCTGCTGGTAAAGCTAACCCGGCTCCTCCAGTAGGTACGGCCTTGGGGCCTCATCAGATTAATATTATGGCGTTTTGTAAAGAATATAATGCCAGAACCCAACATCAGATGGGATCTATCATTCCGGCCGAGATTACTATTTTCACTGATCAAACTTTTTCGTTCATCACGAAAGCTCCTCCGGCCAGCGATTTAATTAAGAAAGCTGCGGGGCTTAGCAAAGGTTCTGGTGAACCCAATCGCAATAAAGTGGGCAAACTTACCCGCGCTCAGATACGAGAGATTGCCCAAAATAAAATGCAAGATTTAAACGCGATTGATATTGAAGGTGCAATGAAGCAAATTGAAGGTTCTGCGCGTAGCATGGGCATAAAAATAGAAGACTAAACGGTCTCTGTTTTTTCTGTGGGAGGGTCCCCACTTATGATGACCCGCTAATACCACTAAGGAGATAAAAATGGCAAAGCATGGTAAAAAGTATCAGGAAGCAGCCAAACTGGTTGATAGCACGAAAGATTATACACCAGAAGAAGCTGTTGATTTAGTAAAAAAAACATCCTATGCAAGCTTTGATGCAACAATTGAAGCACATCTACGCATGGGGCTTGATCCAAGAAAAGCTGATCAGCAGATTCGAAGTACTGTACAACTGCCGCACGGCACGGGACGTGTGGTAAGAGTACTGGTATTTGCTGAAGGTGAGGATCAAAAAAATGCTCTTGATGCCGGAGCCGATCATGCCGGCACAGATGAGTATATTCAAAAAATTCAGGATGGTTGGTTTGAGTTTGACGTTTCCGTGGCTACCCCTCCTGTTATGTCAAAAGTAGGTCGTTTAGGCCGACTTTTGGGGCCGCGTGGCTTAATGCCTAGCCCAAAAGCAGGGACCGTTGTTCCCGGTTCTGATATAGGGCGCGTCGTTTCAGAATTGAAATCGGGTCGGGTGGAGTTTAGGTTAGATAGAACCGCTAACGTTCATGTTCCAATTGGTAAAGCCAGCTTCTCAGAAAAGCAGCTTTTTGAGAATTTGTCGGCATTGATGGAAGCGATTGTTCAGGCAAAGCCTTCGGCCTCAAAAGGGGCTTTATATTAGGCGCGTGGCTTTGAGTGCTACTATGGGGCCTGGCGTTAAGGTTGACCCCATGCAGGCGATGCAGTTGAAATTGGCTTAGTTTTAAATTAGTCACGCTTTATTATCTTGGAGAACTAGCTTATATAACGTAGTTTTTACAAGTTAATATCATAGATGATTGCTGAAGACAGCAGGTGTGCATCTTTGAATGCACTTAATACATAGCCTGCCGAGGTAAGATCCTAGAAATCCTTGAGTCAATTTATATTTTTTGTAAGTTACTCTTTTGTTTTATTTTTCTATGTGTCTCTACCTTGGTTTGGTAGAGACTTTTTTATTTATCAAGAAAAATCATTAAAGAAAGGAGGATCAAAACTTGGCTATAACGCGCGAAAAGAAAGAGGAGTTGATTGCTCAATATGTTCAGGAAATCAACGATAGTGAAGGTTTAATTATTACTGAATATCGTGGTCTGAGTGTGCAGCAAATTCAAGAGCTTCGGTCTAAGATTCGGGAAGCGGAAGGTAGCTATGCTGTTGTTAAAAATACTTTAGCCAGGCGTGCGCTTGCAGAAGCTGGGATAAATGTTGACAGTAGCTTGTTGACCGGCCCGATCGGGATAGGTTTTTGTCATCAAAACCTTCCAGGTGTAGCTAAAGCCGTAACGGATTTTGCTAAATCTAATGATAAAATGGTCGTTAGAGGTGGTTTAATTGGGAGTAGCGTTATTGACGAGGCTGGAGTTAAAGAGCTAACCAAGTTACCCCCCATCGAAGTTGTTCGTGCTCAGTTGCTTGGTTTGCTTAATACCCCGGCTTCTCAGTTGGTTGGTGTGCTCAATGCCCCGGCATCGCAGTTTGTGGGTGTATTGTCTGGTGGTGTACGTCAGGTGGTCAACGTTCTCAATGCCTATGCTACCAAAAATCCGGAAGAAGCGGCTTAGGTGGATGGCCGTCGAGAATAAGTGTTGTATTTATTTTGTGACAAAAAGATTAACTAAATCATTTTATACATAAGGAGTTTTAGAAAATGGCTGATATTCAAAAGCTTGCAGAAGAATTGAGTCAATTGACCGTTTTAGAAGCGGCTGATTTAACCAAAATTTTGGAAGAAAAATGGGGCGTTAGCGCCGCTGCTCCGGCTGCGGTCATGGCTGCTCCGGTTGCTGTTGCTGGTGACGGTGGTGCCGCTGTTGAAGAAGAAGAGAAGACCGAATTTGATGTTACCCTGAAAGATGTTGGGGCTAAGAAAATTCAGGTTATTAAAGCCGTTCGTACCCTTCGCTCTGACTTGGGCTTGAAAGAAGCTAAAGAATTGGTTGACAGTGCTCCGGCTAAAATTCTCGAAGCCGTTAGCAAAGAATCCGCCGAAGACGCCAAAAGCAAATTGGAAGCTGAAGGCGCAGTCGTCGAAGTTGCGTAGAACTTACCAAAATGAAAAGGGCCTGCTTGTTTTAGCAGGCCCTTTTTTTATTCCAGAGGCGAAATTCTTTCAACAATTTGGGCATACTCGTCGGCTAAGGCTTCAGCCTCAATTTGTGATTCGGCTTCTGTCGTAATTCTAAAGTAGGGTTGATCAGGGTCTGGCACGATCAAGCCCCATTTGTTTATACCCAGATTCACCTTGATACCGTAGTTTGTATCTTGATTTTTGTCGTTACTGAACTTTTCATTGATTAAGCGCATGACCCTTGGTTTTGCTTCCCAGACGCAGGAAACTCTTCGCTCGGCCACGAAGTAAGGCGGGAGATTTAAGGTGATGTCACTGATAGAAATTTTTTGCGTGGCCAGATATTCTAGTAATTTTGCCAGCGCCATCATTCCGTCCGTCGTACTGTGGAAGTCGGGAAAGATAAAGTTGCCTTTACCGTCGCAGCCCATAATAACGTGATGCGTATGTGTTGCTTTAACAAGGGCATCCGTTTCCATTTCTGTTCGCAGGATCTTGCCACTGTGACGCTCGGCGATCTGCTCGAAGATGTTGGGCATGTTGGTTGGGATAGCAATGGTACTACCGGGTGCGTCCCGCAGTGCCAGTTCGACCATGAGAGCGCAGGCTGTAATCCCTCGCAGTAGGTTGCCCCGGTCATCGACAAAAATAATTTTTTCTCCGCCCGGATAGAGCCGCGCCCCAAATTGAGCACCCAAAGCGGTGGTGATCAACTGCATTTGTTTAAGAGTAGTTTGAAGCTGCGATTGACTGGGCAGTGTATTGATCTTATCGATGTTGGCGTTGAGCGCTACTACATTACATTGCAATTCATCAAGGATGATGGGTAATACATTTGCTATAGGCGCATCGGCGAAATCGATGACCAAATTAAAGCCAAAATCTTGAATGGCTTTGGTGTTGAGCAGTTTAAGATAATCATCGATATACCGCTCTCGAACGTTTTGAGCGTAGTCGATAATACCAATGTCATCGAGATAGACGCGTCGAAAATCTTCTCGAAAGAAGATGCGCTCAATGGTTCGTTCGTTATCTTTGCTGATGTTAAGCCCTTCGTTGTCCATAAAGCGAATATCGACCACTCGTTGATCGAATGGTGAAAGCCGGACGTGAACGCCCGCTTCGGCGCGACTAATTTTGGTAAAGTAGCGTGCCACGGGAATAGGCTGACTGCCCAAGTCCCACACGTTGACGCCGGCCGACGGTAACCCGGAGATGATGGCCCGTTTAATCATGCGCGGACTGCGGTGCGTATCGCGATTGATGGTCACCACACTCCCCTTGTTAAGCGTTGCTCCGAATGCTGCTCCCAGCTTGCTGCTGAACTCGGGCGTAAGGTCGATATTGACAACACCGGTTACGCCATAACGACCAAAGAGAACGCGCCGGCCTTGTGAACCCCAAATGATGCTGCTGTTGACAATTGCCCCCGGTTCAACCTCTTTGCCGGGCCAAATTTTGACGCTGGGGTGAATAACCGCCCCCTCGCCAATGATAGTGCCATCGCCAATAACTGCGCTTTCAAAAACGGTGGAATAGGTTTTTAAGCTGCACTGCCTTAAAACAACAGCCCCGCTCAATTGCGCTCTTTCGCCGATATAGCAGTTACGCCACACAATCGACCGATCGATCTGCGCTCCATTATCGACCACTGTGTAATCGCGAATAACGGTTGGACCGCGAATAGAGACATCATCTTTTATTTGAACGGAATTCCCCAGGTAAAGTGGCCCTTCCAAATGCGCTGTTGGGGAAATTTCAACATCTTGTCCAGCCCAGACCCCATTGCCAATGTATCGACCTAAACTTATTCCTTCAACTTTTCCTTCTAACGCATTGGCGGTAGCGCGGATATATTCAGCGATGTTGCCAACATCGCACCAATAGCCTTCGGCAACATACCCATATAGAGGATAGCCCTTGTCATGCAGCATGGGAAATAAATCTTTGGCGAAGTCAAAAGGGGTGTTTGAAGGGATAAAATCTAAGATATCCGGCTCTAAAACGTAGATGCCCGTGTTGATGTGGTCAGACATAACCGACCCGCGGCTGGGCTTCTCTTGAAAATGGGTAATCTGCCCCAGCGAGTTGGTGGTGATAACCCCGTATTCGACCGGATTGGAAATATTATAGATGGCTATGGTCGCTAACGTTTTGGCCTGTTTGTGGTAATTAATTAAATCAACCAGGTTAAAGTTCGTTAAAGCATCACCGCTGATAACCATAAAGGTATCATCTAAAAAATCGAGCGCATTTCTTACGCTGCCGGCGGTACCCAACGGCGTCTCTTCGACACTGTAACGAATAGGTAGACCAATCGCCGAGCCATCACCAAAATAATCTTGAATCAAATCGGCCAGGTACTGGACTGTAATGACGACTTCCGTGATACCGTGCCGCTTTAACAAATCAAGAATATGGCTCATCACGGGCTTATTGACAATGGGTATCATAGGCTTGGGTCTTTGAATTGTCAGTGGGCGAAGCCTCGAGCCAGACCCACCAGCCATGACAACCGCTTTCATAGATATATTTCTCCCGTGGTCTCTTGCGTTAATTTGCCGTCAGTAGACCGCATGTCCTGAGTAGGTCAGCCTGCGAAACGTATCGAAAGGTGCGTTGTGGTCTAATGACTGTCCTTTTTTTGCAGACCTATCATACCATAAACTTAATTAGTCGTAAATTACACTGCGTCGAATCAGTTCTAAGATAAAGCCAAGCCACATATTTCCAATTGCCTCAGACTCGTTTATAATTGTACTAAGACTACCCAAGTGCAGATACTTTTCAACCCGAGAAAACATCGTCTGCTAAGAGCCATAAGGACAGAGGAGAGTTCTTGTAAAAAAGCTTTTCGACCTCTTTACTTTTATCCCATTTCTAATAAAAATCCAAGTATCAATTATAATTTAGGAGGTAGGAAATTGTTTAGATCTATCAAGTATGGGACAACTTTGATCGCGGTGTTAACGTTACTTATCACCATCGCATCATCTGCTTTTGCTGCACCAGCCTACCAGGGGGATCAGGATATTGTCGATACCCTCACGGCAGATGGTCGCTTCACAACGTTGGTTAAAGCTTTGGAAACTGCCGATCTGGTTGATGTGCTCAAAGGCGAAGGCCCCTTTACCGTCTTTGCCCCCACAGATGCCGCTTTTGATGCGCTGCCGGAAGGTACGCTCGATACCCTTATGGCCGATGTGCCGGCGTTGACAGATGTACTATTGTATCATGTTATACCCAACCAAGTGATGGCAGTTGATGTAGCTACATTAGATAGCGCACCTACTGTGTTAGGTGCATCAGTGCCGGTCTCTTCCAGCAATGGCAATGTAATGATCGACGGAGCTAACGTCATCGTGACCGATATGGAAGCGTCAAACGGAGTCATCCACGTTATTGATGCTGTGCTCATTCCCGAAGGGGTTGCCGCTTCATTGGAAAGCGGTACAATGACCAAAGATGAAGCCATGGTCGAAGAGGACACCCCAGTCGATGAGGCCGCGATGGCTGAAGAGCAAACAGTAGCCGCAGAAGAAACGACAATGACCGATAGCGATACAGTGGTCGAAGAGGAACCCATGGCCGCAGAAGAAGCAACAATGGCCGACAGCAGTGCGGCCACGGAAGGTGAGTCGCCGGCCGGTTTGCCTTCGACCGGGGGGCATTACATGTTGCTCTCGTTTATTATTGTTGGATTTGTTTTGGTCGGGATGATCTTAGCGTTGGGTGGCCTGGCCTTGCGCGTGGGTATTGGTTTGATTAAATAAATAACGGTGATGTGCTGCCACCATAAAGAGGCTGTCACATGATAGCCTCTTTTTTTTGTCTCCTGTCCATTTATTTGACAACCCCCTTCAAAAAAGGACAATTTTTTAGGATTGTTCTTATTACCCGTGAGATCTCTTGACGATTGGGGTTGCTTATCTCTTTTGTCCTTAATCTGACTAACCTCACCGGCGATCTCTGTCATCTGCTTGAATAAGAAAAGGATTTGATTAAGCATTACCATGAAAACGTTGTCGATTGCCGGTGGAGCTATACTGCTGCTTATAACCCTAAGTTGGGTGGCTTTTGGGCAGTTTGAAACGATGCGTACCATAACATACGTTATCCCCCAAGGCACAAAACAAAGCCTCGAAACCGGCCGGCCCGGCACGCAGTTCCCCGATACCATTACCATGACCGTTGGTCTCAAAGATACCATCGTCATTGAAAATCAGGATGATGTCATCCACGCCTTTGGCCCATTTGTGGTCGCTCCTCACTCCAAGCTCCGCAAGCGATTTGATACCCCCATCGTGTACGAAGGCGCTTGCACTTTTCACCAAGATGCACACATGCGAGTTGTCGTCAACCCGGCTCCCTGGGATTTTTCGGTAGACGAATGATAATCCTGTAAATAACTTTCCCCCTTGCCGCACGCATCGAACTATAGAACGTGAAAGGCATTCTTTTTGATGGATCGCCTTGATTGAAAATGGCGTCTTTTGCCAATGGAGTGGCATGTTATGCTGATGACCTAAGGGAGTTCCTTTGCTATACTGAACGTATTAATCCATCGGGATTAATAAATCTATTGATTTGATACGGAAGGAACATCTCTATGTCTCGTGTTTGGTTTATCACCGGCAGCTCGCGCGGTTTAGGGCGGGCTATTGCAGAAATAGTTTTAGCTCAAGGCGACAAACTGGTTGCCACCGCCCGCCGACCGGAACAGTTAAATGCATTAAAAGAACAGTATGGCGATCAAATTCGTACGGTAGCTTTGGATGTACGGCACGCCGATCAAGCTCAAGCGGCAATCCAGACCGCGGTCGATGTCTTTGGCCAGCTAGATGTGGTGGTTAACAACGCCGGCTATGGCAATATCGCCGCCATCGAAGAAGCAAGCGCGGAAGAGTTTCGCGATCAGATTGACACCAACTTGTGGGGCGTAATCCATGTTACTCGGGCGGCACTACCCTTTCTCCGCCGACAGAGATCCGGCCATATCATCCAGATCTCATCTGTGGGCGGTCGAATTGGTACAGCCGGCTTGAGCGCCTATCAAACCGCCAAATGGGGCGTGGAAGGATTTTCTGAGGTGCTGGCCCAAGAGGTTGCTCCCTTAGGCATTAAGGTCACCATTGTTGAGCCGGGCGCTATGGCCACCGACTGGGCTGGTTCATCGATGCATATTACAGAACCGGGCGACGATTACCAAGCCTCGGTGGGGATGGTGGTAAGCATGTTGCGCAGTGTGGAGTCAGTGTCTACCTACGGCAGCGATATTCATAAGGTTGCGCAAGCCATCTTAACCATCGTAGATACGCCCGAACCGCCGCTTCGATTACTGATGGGTAGCGACGCCTGGCAATTAGCGATGGCCGCCGATCAGAAGAAGCTGGCTGAGATGAAGCAGTGGCAAGATTTAAGCTATGCTACTGATGTCGATGCTGCCGATCTTTCTCTGGCCGAAGAAGTGACTAAGATCACGAATAGAAAAGAAGCACAAGCCTCTTAACCTTCGATTCGGCCAACGCCGACCACCTCTGGAACAAGTCGCTGCGTTTGCCGGCTGCTTGACCATCATCGGTAGTGCCATCCCTGAAAATAATGATTCGGAGCGGCAAAGCTTGCTCTGTCGCTCCGACATCTTTTCCTTTATAAGGAAGAGAGAGCAAAGCCGCGCTCTATACCCTTCGCAAAATTTCTTCGCAACCATTTTCATTGCTCTGCCTTAACACAAACACAACCCCCGTCTAATTCCGATAAACCATGTTGCTGCCTCCCAGTTATTAACGTTTTAAAAATTGATAGCACCATGAAAAAAAGTATTGACAAAAATTTTCATATATGGTACATTTATGAAAATAATTTTCATAAATTAATACTTTACATTCAATGGTGAAAATGGATTATCAATCGAACCAAGATCGTGGCTCGCTCGCAGTTATATCAGATGCACTCCCAAAGTTAAAAGGCGCAGCCCAAACAGTGGCTCAGTTTATCCTTGATGCGCCACAAGAGACGATTAATCTGACCATTACAGAGCTAAGTTCACGCGTGGGTGTGAGCGAGGCCAGTATCGTCCGTTTTGCCCAGGCGTTGGGCTACTCTGGCTTTCATGCGCTCAAGATTCGTTTGGCCGAAGACATTGTCTCACCTACGTTTCTTGTCCATGAAGATCTGCAGCCAAATGATGGGCCGGCCACCGCCGTGCAGAAAGCGATGACAGCAGGTTTGCGTTCGCTGGAGGATACCATCCGTATCCTGGAGGTGCCGGTGCTGGAAGCGGCTATCAAGGCGTTGGCTACCGCGCGACGAATTGAGCTGTTCGCCTCAGGCAACTCCATCCCCATAGCCATGGACCTCAATTTCCGTCTGACGAAAATTGGACTACAAAGCCGCTTTTCGATTGATCCCACCATGCAGGAAATGTATGCCAGCCTGGTTACTTCCGAAGACGTAGCGGTCGGTATCTCCCATACAGGAAGCTCTAAAGACACCGTCTATGCTTTGGAACTGGCCAAACAACGTGGTGCGCATACGATCTGCATTGCCAACCACTCTGACTCGCCTATTACACGCCACAGCGACTTTTGTTTGTTTACATCCACGCGGGTCAGCCATTTTCGTGATGACCGGATGGCTTCCAATCTGGCCACGTTGGCCCTGACAGAAGCCCTTTATGTGGGCCTCTCTGTTGAGCTGTCCGATGCTTCGGTGCAGGCTGCCTCCAAAACCGGGAGGGCAACCGGCCATCGTAAGTATTAATTTTGAAAAGGAGGAATAAGGAGGTGAACACTGGCGGATAAAGTAAGGTGAAGTAGGTTAGAAAAAAGGGTAGGGCCGTGTACTTTTGTGCAGGCGCAGACTCAATTTAGAAACTCTCTATCAAAAACTATTTCAAAAGCTATTACTAAGGAGAATAGACCAATGAACAAAGGAGTTATCCGTTTATTCTTGGCGCTGGTTTTATTTGCTGCTATAGCAACCGGGTGTGCCTCGCAGGCCACACCGGAGACCCCCGCCGAAAACGACGTCGACACCACAGCCGATGAGGCTGCCGAACCTACAGCCGATGAAGCTGCTGAACCCGCAGCTGATGAGGCCGCCGAACCCGCAGAAGAAGAGTCTGCTGAAACCACAGAAGAAGCCGCTGCTGAACCTGCCGGCGAACCCGTTACCCTTGAGTTTGCCCAGTGGTGGGAACCTGAACTGCCCGAAGGCGAATTCAGAGCGTTGATGGATGAATTTGAATCACAAAACCCCGGTATTAAAGTTGAACTGCTGAGCGGCCCCTACTCCGCCACCCGCGAACAGATTGTTGCCGGAGCCGCGACCGGAACCATGGCCGATGTTGTTGGTCTGGATGGTGCCTGGGTAAGTGACTTTGTAAAACAAGGTGCATTGGCCAGTCTGTCCGATTTGATGAGCGACGCCGGATATGACGACAGCGAACTGGCTGCCCAGATTAGACTGAACGATGCCACCTACATGATCCCCGTTGTAAACTTCGTTTATCCCGTATTTGTCAACCTAGATTTGATGGAGCAAGCCGGCGTGGCCGATGTTCCTTCCACCCGAAGCGAATTCGCCACGGCTGCCGAACTGATGACCGATCCCGACAACAACGTGTACGGCTGGGTTCTGCCCCTATCGCTGGAACAACCCAACGGTATTCAAAATGATGTCATGGCCTGGGTTTGGGCCTCCGGCGGCAGCATGCTGGACGGTGGTCAGCCGAACCTGGTTGGCAATGAAGACGTTAGCAGCGCGATGGAATTCATCAAAGGGCTGTACGATGCCGGCGTTATCGCCCCTGGTACCTTCAACATGCGCGAGCAAGACAAAGTAGAAGAATTCACCAATGGCCGTGTCGGTATGATGGTCGACTCACTGGCCCATATCAACTTAATTCGCGAACGAAACCCCGACCTGAACTTCGCCATCACCTCCTTACCGGCTGTTGAAGGCTACGATGGGCCGCGCGGTCTGCCTTATGCTTCGTGGGGTATCGGTGTTGCTGAAAACAGCGAGCACAAAGCCGAAGCCTGGAAGCTGGTCGAGTTCCTGATGAGCCAAGAAACCAACTCGAAGTTGTCATCGATTGCCAATGCTTTCCCCGGCAACGTGAACTCCACCCCCGACTTTGTTCAATCAGATGCGCTGTTTGGCGACGCCTTCGAAGTCTTCCAAAGTGGCTACCTGGCTAACGAATTCGTGGGTCTACCGGTAGCGGAAGAGCTGATGCGCCTGTATGACGAACAGTTCCAACTCTACCTGGAAGGTGATCTAACGTTAGAAGAGTTCCTCTCCGCCTCGCAAGATGCCTGGATGGAAAACTTCGAAGCCGGTGATGCGGCTGAAACCGTTGAAGGCACCGCTGCTGAGGAACCGGCTGAAGAGGCCACTGCTGAAGAAGCAGAAATCGCTGAACCCCTGGCTGAACCCGTTACCCTTGAGTTTGCCCAGTGGTGGGAACCGGAACTGCCCGAAGGCTCCTTCAGAGCAATGATGGATGAGTTTGAAAGACGCAATCCTGGTATTACCGTCGAACTGTTGAGCGGCCCCTACTCCGCTACCCGCGAGCAAACGGTTGCCGGTGCCGCAACAGGCACTATGGCCGACGTTGTAGGCCTGGACGGCGCTTGGGTTAACGACTTTGTGAAGCAGGGCGCACTGGCCAGCCTATCCAACCAGATGAGCGACGCCGGATATGATGACAGCGAACTCGCTGCCCAGATTAGTCTGGACGGGGCCACCTACATGATCCCCGTGGTCAACTTCGTCTATCCCGTATTTGTTAACCTCGACCTGATGGAACAAGCTGGCGTGGCCAGCCCGCCCTCCACCCGCGACGAATTTGCCGCCGCCGCCGAGCAAATGACCGACCCCGACAACAACGTCTACGGCTGGGTTCTGCCTCTGTCGCTGGAACAACCGAACGGTATTCAAAATGATGTGATGGCCTGGGTTTGGGCCTCCGGCGGCAGCATGATGGCCGATGGTCAACCGAACCTGGTCGATAATGAAGACGTTCGCAGCGCGATGGAGTTCATCAAAGGGCTGTATGATGCCGGCCTGATCGCCCCTGGTACCTTCAACATGCGTGAGCAAGACAAAGTAGAAGAATTCACCAACGGCCGCGTCGGTATGAT
>JAGRBY010000155.1 GCA_020433835.1 Anaerolineae bacterium
TGGGCAAAGCGAGGGCAGTCCCAGCGAGGCGGGAAGTTATCTCGATGCCGAGGCGGCGTGGCATTATTTAACTGAAGAGCGCCGGATAGCGCCAGAGAAAATTGTCATTGTAGGGCGTTCGTTGGGCGGCGGGGTGGCCACTTGGCTGGCGCAGCATCAGTCGGCAGCGGCTTTGGTTTTGGAGTCGACCTTTACGTCCATTCCCGATATGGCGGCGCACCAGTATCCGTTTTTGCCGGTGCGACCGCTAACACGCATTCGCTACAACACGCTGGCTCGCCTGCCTCATATCGATATGCCCTTGTTGATTGTTCACAGCCCTGCCGATGACGTCATCCCTTACGAGCATGGTCGCCAAATCTTCCAGGCGGCTGCCGAGCCGAAACAGTTTTTAGAAATTCAGGGCGATCATGGCAGCGGTTTTCTTACATCGGGAGAGATTTACGCATTGACATTCAAGACGTTTGTTGAAAAGTATGCTGGGTAGAATTGATTAGATAGTTAGATAATTGGATGGTTGGTGGAATTGCAAAAACCCTACGGAGATGGGGTATCGCCATAGTTGTTACGGGCAGCACAGTCTTTAAGAATATTTATCCCTTAGCCTAAGCCTCAGCCTATCCTTCTACTCCTCATCGGGAAATTGAGCGGGGACAAACGTGCGATACAGGCTGGCCAGGGTATAGAAGACAGCATAGCCGACAGAGATATAAACAAATATCGGCTGGATGTCGGGATACATCCACAGCATGGCGGCGGTGGCGGCGGCCCACATCAGCGTGGCTCCGAACATCCCGCGCCGAAACCAGCGATTGGGGGAAAAGTATTCGAGGCGGGAAGGATAGACGTATTTAATCGGCACAAATACCAGCAGTGCCAGCAGCAGAATAACAAATAGGTTGATCCAGGCCGATGTCTGCATAACAAACAGGTAGAAGACGACGATGTTCCAGTAGCTCGGAAAGCCTTTGAAGAAGTGGTCGTCGGTTTTCGCTTCGGATTGGGAAAATTGATAAGCGGAGGCCAATACCAGTACAGTCACCCCCACAAGCCCCCAGCCGGGGGGGAGTAAATCGGTAGCCAGGATAAAAAAGGCCGGGACGAGTACGTAGGTGAAGTAATCGACAATATTATCGAGAAGCGCGCCGTCAACTTTGGGCACGGCTACCTTTGTTCTCGCCCGTCGCGCTAAGGTGCCGTCTACAGCATCGATAAAGATCGCCACGGCCATCAGCCAAAAAGACTCAATATACCATCCTTCGTGGATGGCCCATAAACATAAAACGCCGAAGACGGCCCCACTGGCCGTAAACAAATGGACTAACCAGGCAGCGATACGCTGCTGCTTCGTCACAAGTATGGCTGAGTCGTCAAGCATGATAACGGTTGCTCCCAAAAAATTCGCTACTAATTCAGATGAACGTACTCGGTTAAGCAGTGTGATAGTTACTATTATAGGCCAATTTAGAGCAGAGACAAAGTAAGAGATTTTTGAATACCTTCTTATAGTACAAAAATACACATATGCCCCTCACCAAAAATATGTTACAATAAATTAGACCAACTGATTTGTTTAGGAAGCAGACTTCTATGCAGCTTATAGACCACATTCAATCCCTTGATTTTTCGGCCCAACTGCCGACGACATTGTTAAAGGTAAACCAGCAATTTGATGCACCGCAGGTTGAGGACGTAGCTCTGGCAACGCGCCAGGCCTGGCTCGACAACGGTATCTTGCAGCGCATTGCTCCCGGCGACACTGTGGCTATCGGTGTTGGCAGTCGGGGCATTACCAACCTGGCGCTTATCGTTAAAGAGACGGTGGCCCAACTGCGTGAAATGGGCGCGGAACCGTTTATTGTGCCGGCGATGGGCAGCCATGCCGGAGCCACCGCCGAAGGGCAGCGCGACATGATTATCCAGCTCGGCGTGTCACCGGAGGTCGTGGGGGCCGAGATTCGAGCTACCATGGAAGTTGTCCAAATCGGCCAGGTTGAAGACGGTGGCCCGCCGCTGTACCAGGATGTTATCTCGGCTGAGGCTGATCACGTGCTGCTGATTAATCGTATAAAACCACACACCAGTTTTCGCAGCAGCATTGAAAGCGGGCTGGCAAAGATGGCGGTTATCGGGCTGGGTAAACAGCACGGAGCAGCAACGATGCACAGCCAGGGGGTGCAGGCGCTCAAGCAGTTCATTGGTCCGGCGGCGCGGGTCTATGAGAGCCAGACGAACCTTATTGGCGGATTGGCGCTGCTGGAGAATGCTTACCACCAAACGGCTGAAATCGTGGCCCTGACCGCCGCTGAAATTGGGGCCGAGCCGGAAACCGCGCTTTTAGAAAAAGCCAAGGCACTCATCGCCGGACTGCCGTTTGAGGAAATTGACGTGCTTGTGGTTCGCCAACTCGGTAAAAATGTGAGCGGTACCGGCATGGATACGAACGTCATTGGCCGGCTCAAGATTCCACGCGAGCCGGAGAATTTCGGCGGCCCGGACATCGCCGTGATAGCCGTGTTGGATTTAACCGAGAAAACGCACGGCAACTCCAACGGCATCGGCCTGGCGAATGTGACCACGGCGCGCGTCGCTGAAAAGATCGATTGGAAGGCGATGTACACCAACGCCATCTCGGCGGGTATTTTGGGCATGTGGCGCGCCCACCTGCCCGTGACAATGGCCGATGACCGGCGGGCAGTGCAGGTTGCTGTGCGCGGCTGCGGCCAGTCGCAAGAGGCAGTACGCATGGTGTTTATTGAAGATACCATGAATTTGAATACGCTGTGGGTTAGCCCCAACCTGCGCGAGGTTGTTGAGGCCCATCCACGTCTGACCATTCTGGAAGAGATTCCGCTGCAGTTTGGGGAAACAGGCAAATTATGCTCGCCATGGGCTTTACCTTAGCATCCGACCTGTACTAAACGTAGGGGATTATCGGGCTGCGAACTTGCTCAAGCTCTAGCCCCTCGCTACAATTATCGTTATGTTCAATCCAAAATCGTTACGCCGTCTGGTACCCATTTTACTGCTTATTATCTTAGCCATCGCGGCCTATCTCCGTTTCTACAACCTCAACTGGGACGGCGGTATTTTTGCCCACCCCGATGAGCGTTCCACCGTTGCTTTCTACGCCCCCACCATCGCCTGGCCGGATAGTTTGACCGATGTTCTCGACCCGCGCCGCTCGACGCTCAACCCGTTTTGGAATGTTGATTCGCAAGAGCGCCGCTCGTACACCTATGGCCATTTTCCACTTTATGTGCTGGTGCTGGTGGCACACCTGTTTCACGGTCTGGCTCCACTGGCCCAATCGCTGGGGCTACCGGCAGATTGGATAGAATTTTTTACCACCACCGAGACCGGTCAAGGCTATGCCCATATAGGCCGGGGGTTGGTGGCACTGGCCGATGTCTTTACCGTCTATCTCGTCTTTCTCATCGGGCGACGGATTTACGGGGTGTGGGGCGGGCTGCTGGCTGCGGCGCTCTCGACGTTTACCGTGCTGCAAATTCAGTTGGCCCACTTTTTCGCTGTCGATCCCATTACCACAACCTTTACGCTGCTGGCTATTTACGGCTCGATGCTGCTGTACGAGCGGCAATCGATTGGCACGGCCATACTGACCGGTGTCGGTATTGGCCTGGCCGTAGCCTCAAAATTCAGTGCCTTGCCGATTGTTGCTGTACCGGTCGTGGCGGCCTTTCTGGCCATGCGACACGCACGCCACGAGGAGCCGGAGCAGGACGGAGCTTATGTGCAAAGCCGGATGATCGGTCTGGTGCTGCTGGCTTTGGGGCTTTCATTTGTGATTTTTGCGGTCACCTCGCCGTTTGTACTGCTCGACTTCGCCAACTTCAAACGCTCTGTCATCGACGAGCAGGGTAACATGGTCAGTGGGCTGGCCGATTTTCCCTTTACCCGTCAGTATCGCGGCACAACCGCCTATTGGTATTTTATCAAGGAGCAACTGCGTTGGGGTATGGGCTGGGCCTTAGGCTTACTGGCCCTCGTTGGAACCGTATGGGTTATCGTTAAAACGCTTTTGGGCAAAGCCCACGTCGGCGAAATCCTGTGCCTGACCTGGATTGTGCTCTACTTCGGCCCGACCGGCCTCTTCATGGCCAAATTCATGCGCTACATGGTGCCTGTCGTCCCCCTGTTTACGCTCTTTGGAACCGGCCTCATCGTCGCCCTCTGGCATTGGGGTACCCAAAAACAACCAACCCCCACACCACAACTCGAACCCGAAACCTCCCCCCTTCCCACCGAGTCAGTAACCGTCGACCAAGCCATCCCCACAATAACCGAAACATCCACGAACGAGCCAACCCACCAACCAACTACCCAATCTCCAATCTCCAATCTCCAATCTCCAATCTCCATTTACCACCTCCCCGCCCTTGCCGTCGCCGCCATCGTCCTCATCAGCTCAGCCATCTGGTCGATTGCCTTTGTCAACGGCATCTACGGCACCGAGCATCCCTGGTTGACCTTCTCGCGCTATGTTTATAACAACGTACCCGATGGATCGTGTCTGGCCTACGAACACTGGGACGACCGCCTGCCGACTAGTATTCCCGAACCGAACGGCAATCCGAATGCCCATAATTACCGGCAGCCCCAACTGCCGATGTATGATGACGATAGCCAGCAAAAGTATGAACTCATTCGTAGCACCTTGCGCGATTGTGACTATGTGATCCTGGCTACCAACCGGCTGTGGCGCACCATTCCGCGCCTGCCGGAGCGGTACCCGATGAGTACCCGCTTCTATGAAGCCCTCTTTTCCGGCGAACTGGGCTACAAACTGGTCTACGCCGCGCAGACGCCGGCCAAGTTAGGCCCGCTCGAAATCGACACCCAACCCGCCGACGAAAGCTTCACCGTCTACGATCACCCCAAACCGATGCTCTTCCAGAAAACCCGCCAACTGTCCGATGCCGAGTGGGACGCCATTTTGGGCGGCACCTGGCAAGATGCCCAATGGGGCTACGTGGGCGAGCCAACGCTGATGATGCGGCTGCGTGGTGCTGAAGCTAATCGGGCACAGCCTAACCCGGAACCGGCCACTGCCGCCGAAAAGAAATCGCTGCTGCTCGATACGCCTGTCGATGAGCTAACACCCATCGATGACTACCACTGGAACGCCATGGCCAACAGTTCCAGCTTGGTGGCGACGCTGCTGTGGTGGCTGGTTGTTTTTCTCATCGGTCTGCTGGCCTTTCCCGCTACATTTTTGTTGTTCAACAACTTGCCGGATCGTGGTTATGGCCTGAGCAAAAGCATCGGGTTGCTGTTGGTGAGTTATTTTGTTTGGATGGGCAGCAGTCTGGTCGGATCGCGCTGGCTCGGCAACTCCCTATTTACTATTGTCTTCGCGATTTTGCTGTTGGCATTGGGCAGCGTCTTCCTTTTTATACGCTGCCGCAAGCCGCTGATTGCTTTCTTGCTTGAACGCCGCTGGTTGATGCTCATTACCGAGGCACTTTTTGGCCTGGTCTATCTCATTTTTATCTACCTGCGCATCCTCAACCCTGATTTGTGGCATCCCTGGCTAGGCGGCGAAAAGATGCTGGAAATTGGCTTTCTCAACGCCATCGTCAAAAGTGTGGCGATGCCGCCCTACGATCCTTTCTTTGCCGATGGCATTATCAATTACTACTATTACGGCCTCTTTTTGGTCGGCGTTTTAATCAAGCTGACCGGCATCCAACCGGCGATTGCCTTCAACCTGGCCGTGCCGACGCTGGCCGCACTGACCGGCATCAGCGTTTTTAGCCTGGCCGGTAATCTGGCTAGCGCGACTGCCGCCCGTTCGAACGTTTATGTAGCCACGCTGCGGGCTATCCCGGCCGGCATTCTGGCGACCATCTTTATTGTGTTTATGGGCAACATCGAGGGGGCTGCTCAGTTTCTGCGCAACCTGGCCAATATGGGCCTCAGCGATTTTGAGACCGCTATTCCCGGCGTCAACACGCTGCTGCTGGCTGTGGGAGGTCTGCTTCAGATTGTTAGCGGCGATGCCATCGCTGCCTACAACTATTGGGATCCGACCCGCGTCATTCCCGAAACCATCAACGAATTCCCGTTTTTTAGCTTTCTCTTTGCCGACCTCCATCCTCATATGATTGGTTTTTTTTGTTTACGGTGCTGTTCCTCAGCCTGGCCTTTAACTGGATCGCTGCCCCTGTGGCCGACCGCCGCCCCCCGGCCAATGACATCCGCTCTACGTTTCAAGCGCAACTCGAAGCCATTAGCCTGCCGTCTGTATTCCGCTGGCTGGCGATCCCCTTCGTGTTGGGCGCTATCGCCGTGATCAACACCTGGGATCTGCCCACCTATTTGGGGCTTATGCTGGCCACATTCGTGTTGACCCGCTATCGTACGCTGCAAACTGATTTAACGGTGCCGCGCGGTATCCTGCTGTTAGTCAACGGCTTTCTCTTTACCGGTGCAGTGTTAGCTGTAACTTATCTGCTGTATGCGCCTTTCTTTATCAACTACCAGCCGCCCGCCGAAACGGGTTTAGGCGTGGTGACCACCAAGACGCCGCTTGGCCAACACTTGCGGATTTGGGGCTTCTTTATGTTTGTTATCGCTTCGTGGCTGGTGCTGTCGCTGCTTTACCCGCGCACCCGCAACAGCCTGCTGCGAACGGCCAGCCTTTACCTGCGCCGTTGGAATGTAGGCCCGCACATGTCGGAAATTTATCGGGCACTGATCAAACGCCGAACCGATGCCACTGCGTATGCCGGATGGGGCGTTCTCCTACTGCTGCTTGTCTCGGTTATTTTGTTTTTGCTGGGCTATCGCGTACCGGCTTACCTGCTGCCGTTGGTTGCACTTGCCTTTGTGCTGCTTATCCGACGCGAAACCTCGGCGGCGGTCGCTTACCTGGGGCTGCTGGCCTTCACCGGCTTGCTCATCCTGCTAGGGGTCGAATTTTTCTTCCTGCGTGACTTTTTGGGCGGCGGCGCGTATTATCGCATGAATACGCTGTTTAAGTTCTTCATTCAGGTTTGGGTCATCTTCGGTATTGTGGCCGGAGTGGTTTTACCCCAGGTGTGGAATGCCAGTATGCAATGGACTATCCCGAAGGCGGTGGTGTGGCGTGGAGCCGTGCTCATTTTGCTGGTGGCCGGCATGGTGTATCCGATCTTCGGCACCCGCACCCGGGTTGATGATCGTTTCCCCGGCGATCAGAATCGACCACCCATCGGCACGCTAAATGGGCTGGCCTACATGACCGCCGGTACATTCGAGTGGCCCGCCGGCAATCCCATCGAACTATCGTATGATTACGAGGCTATCCGCTGGCTTCAAGACAATGTGGAAGGCACGCCCATCCTGGCCGAGGCCAAAATTGGCTATTACCGCGAGGGTGGTATGCGCGTGGCGGCCTACACCGGCCTACCGTCCATTTTGGGCGGGCTGCATCAAAACGAGCAGCGCTATCCGGCGCAAATCGGCGACCGCGATTGGGTGGTGAATGAGCTGTGGAATACGCTCGACCCCAACCGCGCTCTGGAACTGATCGACCAGCTTAATATCACCTACATCTACGTCGGTCAGGTTGAGCAAGCTACTTATGGCCCCTTCGTCGACGACAAGTTTGAGACCCTGCGCCAGCAAGGCCAGCTTGAGCTTGTCTTCGAGAATGCCAAAACAAAAATTTATAAACGTATATCTACGACATAGGAGTCAATGATGAAAATCAGTGCACGCAACGTCTTAAAAGGTACTGTCAAAAGTATCACCCACGGAGCCGTTAATACCGAAGTTACGGTTGAACTGCCCGGTGGCGTTGAGATCGTTTCGATCATCACCAAATCCTCGGCTGAAAGTTTGGGGCTGGCCGAAGGCAAAGAGGTCCACGCCGTAATTAAAGCCAGCAATGTGATGATTGCGGCTGAGTAAGAGGCGCAGCCGTGCGCGAGGGCCAGCCGCACGTATAGAAACACTGAAACACTGAAAATGATGATTTCACTGAATTCAGCCTTGCAATGAGAGGGCTTTCTTGACGTGGGATTAATGAGAATACGTTCTGGAGCAGATCAGTGTTTTCATTTCCTTCATTAATTCAGTGTTTCTATCTTGCCCATAACTGAACCGCATTGTGAATTGGGCTGAATATGGGTACAATAAGCATATCCAATGCCGTAGGAGAGAATGTTATGGACTTTGAACGTCCCGATTTGAGCCAGACCAGCCCAGAGATTAGAGCTTACATTGAGGCGCTTGAGACAGAACTGGAGTCGTTGCGTCGCCCCCAAACCTCCACATCGACCGCCGCCGATCTGCCCCCACTAGAAACCGACGAACCGCCCACCCCATTCAACGTGATTACCGTCTCGCGCAGCGGGTTGGCCAAACGCACACCGCGCCACCTGTACAGCCGCCAGCGCCGTGGCGGAATGGGCATTTTCGATCTGGATACTCCCGCCGATGATCCCCCTACGCATCTGTTGGTGGCCGATGAGAGCCAAGACTTGCTGGTTATCACCACCCAGGCCCGCGCCTTTCGAGTGCCGGTCAACCAACTGCCGGAGTCACAAGTACGCAGTAAGGGCTATCCATTTTTAGACAAACTGGCTTTGCGCGGCACGGAGCAGTTAGCTCTGGTGGTACCGCATCAGAAGCAGGGCTATCTGGCCGTGATTACTGAACAAGCCCACGTGCGCCGCTTTCGCTATCATTATTTTCGCGATGATATGGAACCGGGATTGCTTTTGTTCGATACCAAAGATGTCGGGCAACCGGTAGCCGCCGGTTGGTCCTCCGGCAGCGAAGACCTTTTCATCGCCACCAAACAGGGCAAAGCCATCCGCTTTTCGGAGCAAAAAATCACGACGATGGGCAACCTGGGCATTCGTCTCAGCGCCGGCGACAGCGTAGTCGGTATTGTGGGCGTTAATGATAAAAGCCGAATTTGCCTGCTCAGTTCCGACGGTAAGGGCACCATTCGCTTGATGAATACCTTCACCGCCAACAAAGCACCCGGTGCCGGTGGTAAAGCCGCCCTTAAATCGGATGACGTGGTCGGTATCGCTGCGGTCGGCAAAAAAGACGATGTCTTTGCCATTTCGCGACTGAGCAAAATCATTCGCTTCCAGGTCGCCGAGATTCCACCCAAAGACGGCATTGTCCAGGGTGTCAACTGTATGGCTCTCCGCGCCGATGAAGTGGTGGCAGTGTCAAATAGTCAATAATAGAGTTTGTGGAGTTCATGGAGTTATGGAGTTTATAGAGTTCGTGGAGTCCATGGAGTTTGAGCGTGTGATGTGTTGACTTTGTATTCGACAACGCTTCAACTCTACAAACTCTATAAACTTAAAGGAGTAAAACCATGCTTACTATCGATGATACTATTTTGTTGGTTATCGATGTGCAGGGCCGGCTGGCGGAGGTTATGCACAATAAAGAGAGGCTTTTTGCCAACGTACAGCGTATGATTCAGGGGGCGTATGTGCTCGATCTGCCCATCGTAGTGACCGAACAGGTGCCGGACAAGTTGGGCGAAACCCGGCCGGAGATTGCCCAGTACCTGGACGGCGTGGAGCCTATCGCCAAGCGCAGTTTTAGCTGCTGTGGCAATGAGACCTTTATGGAAACCATGACCGATCTCGGCCGCAACCAAATTTTGATGACCGGCATCGAAACCCATGTATGTGTTTATCAAACCGCCGTTGATCTGCTTTCTCAAGGCTACGAAGTTCAACTGGTAGCCGATGCTGTCTCATCTCGAACCCCCGAAAACCGGCAGCTTGGCATCGACCGCATAAAAGCAGCCGGTGCCAGTCTAACCGGTACCGAGATGGCTCTGTTTGAACTGCTGCGCATTGCCGACGGCTCGGCCTTCAAAGCTATATCGAAAATCGTCAAGTAAAGCACCAACGTATGCCGTTATCCGATCTCAATTCCAAAGCCCAGTCTGAGTCGACCGAGATGTATTTGATCACGGTCTATCGACTCACCCGCAAAGCTCCGACCGCGACGACCAAAGATATCGCCGATATGCTTGAAGTCAGTCCGCCGAGCGTATCGGAGCGCATTAAGCGTCTGGCCGAGCAAGGCTACCTCAACCACGCCTGGCGGGAAGGTACCACCCTAACTGAAGCCGGTGAACGCATCGCCGTGAATGTACTGCGCAAGCATCGCCTGGTCGAGACCTTCCTGGTAGAGATGGTCGGCTATACCCTCGATGAAATCCACGACGAAGCTTGCACCATCGAGCACGCCATCTCCGACCGCCTGGCCGACCGTCTGGATATCCTTCTTACCCACCCTTGTGTTGACCCTCATGGTCATCCTATCCCCACCAAAGACGGTCATGTTGCCACCCTTACCTATCGACCTTTGGCTGACATCGAGCCGGGGAAGCCGGTGATTATTCGCCAGGTGAGCGATTGGGACCGCGACCAGCTCAGCTACCTGCAATCGCTGGGGCTGCTGCCGGGTGTCGAGATTGAAGTTTTAGAGCATGCCCCTTTCGATGGCCCCCTAACCCTCAAAGTCGGCGATAAGGTTATCGCCCTGGCCAAAGAAATCGCCCAAACCATTGGCGTTCAATAAATTCGTTTTGCCTTACAACTGCCAGTTTCTTGCCTGCCATTTGACAGGAAAAATCTCTCTTTCTGGCGCATAATGTACATATAGGCTTAACATTGTTTAGCAAAAGGGGGACCCAAGATGGCACTCGTATGTACTAAAGTTAGACGAAAGATTATTTGTAATCACGTAGGGGCCGTAGGGGAGAACTGCCCTATCTGTGGAGCGCATAAAAACGCTTACGGCAGCGGCTACGAGATGAAGTTAGTAGAAATTATTGATAATATGATGGAAGTATGTCTGCACAAGGGCGAGACCGGAGCTGTCTGCTCGAAGTGTGGCGATATTATCGCGGTCTAATCAATCGCATCTCTTCTCCGTTCCTTTCTCTATCCGCTGTTGTTTGTTTGATAGCCGCGGCAAAGCAACAGATAGGAAAGGAACGGATTGATTTATGATATTTCTATCCTCGCGACCTTACTACTAGGGAGTACAAATTTCGCCGACGTATTTCCCTTGGCCGTTGCCACCGGCGGGGAAAGTGCCGATAGCGCGGATATAACCGGTCGCTTTATCCCAGGCACCGGTACCGCCTACGATGGCATCAACTTCACCAAAATCACCCTTACCAACCGTATTGAAAGAAATAAAATCTTTGGTTAAGATATCGCCACCTTCTGCGTGGATGATATTATCACCGGTGAAGAACAGCACGCCGGTAGTAGGCGTATCCTCGGTGGGGATAAAGGCCAGACCGGTGAAATTGCTGCTCGCCTTAAGGTCGCCTTTGTATTTTCCTTTAGCACACAATTCAACCGGCGAGGTACAATTTTCGGTAACCGGCTGTAAGGTAAAGCTCCCCTCAACATCCATACAATTACTGTTCGCCAGAGCTGCACCGCTCAAGGTAATAATCGCAATCACAGCAATAGTGGCGATGACGGCCAGTTTGGCCCGGTTGGACATACGTTGATAAAACATAGAGTTGTCTCCTTTTGCTATCTTTTTAATAAAATAATGTGGTGTTAAATCGTATTTCTGTGATCAGGATAAACCCCATCTCTTGCGCCATTGTGTTTAATCCATAAAAAAATAGTGACTTTTTAGCCAGGATGCCCACTTTATACATTTTTGATTTTGGCGATATAATGAAGTGAATTTGTCGAGCAGATTAGCTTGTTGCCACAAGGAGAGGGGGCAAACAATGAAAGCTACACAGCGAATTCTTGTTGTCGATGATGAAGCCGGGATCAGGCAGGTAGTTGAGATGTATTTGAAGCGCGAAGGCTTTACAATTGATCAAGCCGCCGACGGTCGCGCAGCAGTCGCCGCCGTGCAGCGGACACCACCGGATTTGATCATTTTAGATTTGACCATGCCCGATATGGATGGTCTGGAGGTCACGCGCACCGTGCGCAAAAAGCTGGATGTGCCGATAATTATGCTCACCTCGCGTGATGAAGACATTGACAAAATTGTGGGCCTGGAGTTAGGGGCCGACGATTACATGACCAAACCGTTTAACCCCCGAGAATTAACCGCCCGAGTTAAAGCCATTTTACGGCGAGCCGGCAAACAAGCTGCGGCTGAAACCCAAGAAGCAGCCATTACCGCCGGTGATCTCACCATCGATCCCTTATCACGAACGGTGACCGTGGCCGGAAAGTCGGTGGCGCTCACCGCCACGGCCTTCGATTTGTTGTGGCTTTTTGTCAGCCATCCCAATCAGGTCTTTACCCGTGAACAGCTTTTAGAGCAGGTCTGGGGCTACGATTTCTACGGCGACACCAATACCGTCACCGTCCAAATTCGCCGCCTGCGCACGCAGATTGAGGCTGACCCCAATAATCCGGAGTATATTCAAACGGTCTGGGGTGTGGGGTATAAATTTTCGACCAAAGAATGAGGATAAGGTAATTGGTAATTCAATCTCTAATTACCAATCTCCAATCTCCAATTACTATTTACTGAGCCGCCGGCAAAGTAAAACTAAACACCGAGCCTTGACCAAGGACGCCGTCACTGGCTACGCCCACTTGCCCCCCCAGTTTTTCGATAATACGCTGGACAATTGATAAACCCAAACCGTAACCTGGTATCGACGTTTGGCCGAGTTTGGTAAATGGGGTAAACAGGCGGCTCTGTGCTTCCGGCGAAAGACCCGGCCCGTTGTCGCGAATCCAAAAGCGAATGGTGCCGTCGGGTTGCGGCTCCGCGCCCAATTCCAGGCGGGGCGGCTGTCCGCCATATTTAACCGCATTCTCCATATAATTAGCCCACACTTCCTCAATCCAAAGTTCATGCCCCAAGGCCAGCGGCCAACGGTCGGGTACGCTGATTTGCGCCTGGCTATCGGCCAACGTAACGGCTAAACGCTGTCGAGCCTGGTTGACGATGTGGGCCATATCAAGTGGGTAAACCTCAACCTCGGCTTGGCGGGTTCGAGCCAGCAGCAGCAGCGATTCGATGATGCTCTTC
>JAGRBY010000156.1 GCA_020433835.1 Anaerolineae bacterium
GCTCTTTCAGTCCGATGCTTTAGCATCGGGCTAGGGCGGGGCGGAAGTCACCTCCTTGAAATCCATCAAGAGCCTTTGTTTAACCCTGTTGGGTAATCGTATTAAAGCGGGTCGTGGGTTTGTTCGGCGGCTTTGGATACGGCGGCAGCGCGGGTATTGACGTTGAGTTTAGTAAAAATGCTCTGCACGTGCTTTTTGATGGTGTTAATACTCACGGTCAGCCCATCGGCAATCTCTTGGTTGGTTTGGCCCTCGCACATCAAAGCCAAAACCTCGCGTTCGCGTTCGCTGAGCGTGTTGAGCGCGACATCGTTTAACGCCTTATCGCGCACTACCGCTTTGAATTTGCGGCGATCGAATTCATCCTTACGAAAAAAATAAGCGGCATCCAGTTCGGCCAACGTTTCGATAGCCAGATCCATCGAGGGGTATCCCGTAACAACGATAGTCGGCAGCCGTCGGGATAGGCCCTGAATTTTTTTCAGAAGTTTGACGCCGCCACGGTCGGCGTGGTCTTGCCACACCAGCGAAATATCGACGATGACCAGGGCATAAAGGCGTTTCTTCAGTTCAGACTCCGCCGTTTTATAATCCGAGGCCACAATAGGTCTGAAGTCGAGATCGGTAATCAACTCCCGCAGAATACTCTGCCAGTTAGGATCATCTTCTAAAATAAGAACAGTTTGGTTTGACATATTATATATGAGTTACGCAGTTGGGCGTATGCAGCAAGGTGACAGTCACTTATTCACTCCAAATGAGCGTCCGTTTGACCCAGATAGCTCAATTTAGTGCATCGAAGTGACTGTCACCTTTATAGTGATTTTTGAGCGGGCAACCATACAGTAAAGGCGCTGCCCTCTCCTGGTGAACTCCTCACGGCAACCCATCCTCCAAAGCGATCAACAAATGTTTTTACCCACCATAACCCAAAACCAAGTCTATTACGCGATTTTGGAGACGACATTGAGGCGTCAAATTCAAAAATGCGCGACTGCATGGCGGCGGGAATACCAATTCCGGTATCGGCAATCGTTACACTTACTGCGCCTTGTTCAGGCCGGGCTGAAATAGATAAGATGCCGACACCATCCATAGCTTTGATAGCGTTATCGATAAGATTGTAGAAAACCATTTCCAATTGACGTTCGCCGGCTAAAACCCGTGGTAACTCCGACACGTCCCGTTCGATTGTAATTCTCGAACTGGGTGCCGCCCGCTGAATAGCTAACTCGATACAGTGGGCGACTTCAACCGGCTGTAGCCGTGATACCCGCAGTTGCGCCATCGAGTCACGCACCAATTTCATGGCCTGCCGACTGCTCTGGGCGATCTCCGCCAGGTTATCCGTTAAATAGGGCCAATCGGACAGCGCATCCTCACATTTTTCCTCGATGCCCTGCACTCGAACCGAGATCGCGCCAAAGTTGTTGTTCAATTGATGGACTAAATTAGCGGCTACATCGCCTACTGCCGCAAACGTTTCGGCTATCACTTGACGCTCTTGAGCCTGCTTCAACTGTGCCCGCTGCTCGGCATCGCGAATAGCAACGGCAGCATGATTAGCCAGACAGGTTAACAGTTTTTTATCCCAATCGGAGAAATCGCGCAAATGCGTGGCATACAAACTAAAGCTGCCAACCGCGCTATTTTCATTGCGCGGAGAAAGCAACGGCACCACAATACCCGACACCCAGCCCTTTTTCGCAGCGAATTTTTTGGGTCGAAATTTAGGATACTGGCGAACATCATCAATAGAGATAAGCTGTCGAGACTTTATAGCCTGACCGGCAATACTGGCTTTAAGGGGCAGTCGCCGGCCCACTTTGCGCCCATCGTTTGAGCGGCGCAGAACCAATGTATCCGGATCAGCCAGAGTCCAAATCGCACCGGCTGAAACATTAATCAATTCACAAGCGCGTTCGATAATTAGCTCAAACAGCGTGTCGATAGGAGCCGTCAGTAACACGGAAACAATTTCTTGTAAAGCATCCAGCAGCCGCACTTCCTCGATGGCATTAACGGCCTGATTTGCCAACGTTTCCAGAAGCTGCTGATCGAGATCGGCAAATGCGTTGGGTTGAGGGCTTTCGATGTTCAGCACACCTTCTAGAGCGCCATCGCCGGTTAGCAAGGGAACAGCCAGTTCGGAACGCATAGTTTTATCGACCGGCAGCGGATGATAGATAGCGTGCCAATCAGAATTTTGCAGATCGGTAATGAGCTGCGACTTTTTGTTGAGAGCTACCCAACCCACAACGCTATTGTTATCGAGCGGCAGAACGGGTAACTTTGATAAATGCGCTTCGCCACCGGCTAAGGCGCGTGTCTCTAAATAGGCCATTTTTTTATTGTACAGTTCAAGGCTGCCATATTGGGCGGCTGTTAAGTCTAGCCCAATATTGAGGATTTCCTGCAGCGTTTCATCCAGGCTGGTACGGCTGTTAATAACATACGAGGCCCAGTTGAGCTTTTCCATCTCTCGAACTTTGCGGGTTAAAGCCTTGGTCAATCCGCCAACCTGCCGACCATGGTGAATAGCCATCGCTGCCTGGTGTACAAAATTATCAAAGATGAGAAGTTCGATCTCACTAAAAGGTCGAGCATCATAACGATAAACGTAAAACACACCCACGGGCTTGCGATTGACCAGCAGTGGATAACAAACCAACGTACAGGCACCAATTTGTTTCCGGATGGGATGAATATCAAGCTCTGCTTCGCTGTAGGAAAAGAGCCGTCGACGCTGACGAATGGCGCGCATCCCAAAACCATCGGGACGCGGCGGAGTATCGAGTGTAATTTCGTCCGGGTCGCCCGCAGCAATGTACGACTGAGTCTCAAAGCACTGGCTCGATTCGTCGTAAATCCATATTACCGCTGATGCCGGGCAGTTTGAAATTGGTGTATTGCTGCTTGGTGAAACAGCACGCACTGCCCCTTCGGCAATGAGGCTGAGTGTCATCCGTAAATCGTTCTTGCCGTCCAATTGATTGATGCGCGCCCCGACCTCATTGAGTACGGTCATCGTTTTTATAAGCAAATCTGCATTTTCTGTTGAAGGCATAGCGTTATCTACTCCTGTCTATATGACGCTGAGTGTGAAGAGGGTGTATGTCGATTTTCAAAAACGGGTTTTACGCTGGATGAATATTACCGCTTTTCGTTATTCTTATTGTAACAAATTACGTTTTTAAATGCATGTGTTGCTATGCTTGTGGATGTGTTTCTGCTATAGGGCGAGATAGAAATACTAATATGTTAGTGTCATTCGTTTTTCGCCATTGTTAAGAACATGATTAGCAGGATTAACGGATCAAGAAAATACAGAGAAAAAATCCGTCAATCCTGCGCATCTGTGTTCTTAAATCAGTTGGCTATACTCATGGCGAAAACTCTAAGACACTAACCTAATATGGAAATGTACTGGTGTGAGACGTTCAACTTGCACAGCTATTGGCTTGAGGTCATAATTGAAAATACGTATCAAAAACCCGGCAATGGGGCAGGTCACGCTGATGCTCTTTAACCGCACCATCACCAGTATCGGTCACTTGCCCTCCACATTCAACCCGATGGGTTGTCTGAGCCGACGGATAGATGCAACTGTTGGCCGGTTTGGGCCGAACATATTCATTACCGCTTCTTCCCTCAGCTTTGATATTGATTTGGGTCGGGTAGTGACAGCGGTTGTTTTAGGTAATGGTATGGCAGTCGATTTTATTCCCCTAGCGTAACAAATTTTATGATTTTATCCGCTCTCTCTATCTCTCGCCGTTTGCTTTTTATGGTTCTACTCGCTGTAGTGAGCACCGGCATTGTTACAGCAATTGCCGGCGGGCTACTGAACCGGTTTGCCCTGCAAAACGCCACCCAAGATACTCTGGAAACGCTGGCTTTTTCGCAAACCCAACAAATTGAGCAGAATCTAAAACAACAGATTTTCCATATCCGCAGCTTATCCGATGCCGGAACGTTCAATATTATCGGAGTGCCTTTAAACTCGATTACGCCCGGTATTGAAAATTTGGGGTGGTTTGTTGTCGGCGTCCAATCGCGTTCGCAAGCTTTTGTACCGATGACCGGCATCATCCTGTCAGCCATCATTATTGCGCTGCTTATGGGCCTACTCTCTGTAAGTTTATTGTATGCGCTCTATGTCCGCCCCCTCAAAGCTGATCTGGACGAACTTTATAAAGGCATGCTGTCCCTATCCCAGGGCAAATTGGATACACAGATTGTTGTTAAGCGCAGCGCTGCACTTGGCGGGCTGGCTAACACATTTAACGCCATGGCAAACCACTTGCAGACTGTTTATGCCGACCTGGAGGGACAGGTGGCCCATCGCACCCAAGAATTAGCGACCAGCAACGAGCGTTTGCAAGAAAGCGAAAACCGTTTCAGTAAATTGACCGACAGCTTACTGTTGCAGGTAAAGGATACCAAAAAAGCGTTACGGGAGAGCGAACAGCAGCTCCACTTTATTACGGACAACATGCCGGCTTTTATCGCCTATGTGGGGCTGGACGACCTGTGCTACCGTTTTGTAAACAGTAAATTCGTACAGGCTCATAAAATGCCGCGTGAGCAGATCATTGGCCGGCACATTAAAGATATTATTGGGAAGGAAAACTATCAATATGCTTTGGAATATATTGATACTGTCCGAACGGGCCGAGGAACGTCCTACGAAAATATTTTTTATAATGCCCATGGCAAACGCTGGATTGAAGTAAACTATGTACCCACCTTCGACAAATGGGGCGAGGTGGAAGGCATCGCCGTACTGAGTTTCGACATCACCGAACGTAGGCAGGCGGAGGAAGCGCTGCGGGAAAGCCAGGAGCAGTTTGCGCTGTTTATGGACATGCTGCCCCATGGAGTTTTCATCAAAGAGGAAGACAGCAGGATCATCTATGTCAATCGGTACCTCAAAGAGTTTTTTAATGCCGAACAGTGGATTGATAAAGATGCCCACGCCGCGTTCCCTGATCATCCTGAGCGCGCGGAAGCCGCGATGGCCAATGATCGGAGTATTCTGGCGCAAGGGCAGGCCAAAGTCGAAGAAGCGATGCCGGATAAGAACGGCCATGAGCACGTCTTTGTCACAACCAAGTTTCGTATTTCGCGGACCAATAAGCCGCCGCTGTTGGGAGGAATCGGGCTTGATATTACGGATCGGGTCAAAGCTGAACGCGAGTTAGCCGCGGCCCTGGAGACAGCCCAACGGCTGCGGGACGAAGCGGAAGCAGCCAATCGCGCCAAGAGCACCTTTCTGGCCAATATGAGCCACGAACTCAGAACGCCCCTCAATGCGATCATTGGCTTTGGCCAAATCATTGCCCGCAGCCAAGGTTTGCCGCAGCAGCAGCGAGAGCATCTCCAGGTTATCAATCGCAGCGGGGAACATCTGCTGGCTCTCATCAACCAGGTGCTAGAACTCTCGAAGATCGAAGCCGGGCGGCTGACCATCACCAAAACCGTGTTTGACCTGCACCAACTGCTCATCGAGTTAGAAGGCATGTTTCGCTTACGGGCCGAAGATAAGCACCTACGTTTGGTTTTTGAACGCGCCCCCGATGTACCTGACTCGATCCGTACCGATAAAATCAAGCTGCGGCAAGTGCTGATCAATCTGCTCAATAATGCCCTTAAGTTTACCAATGAAGGCGGTGTCACCCTGCGGGTAGGGGTTAGCCGGCAACCCACAGCGCTACACCAAGAGGCTGACGGCTATCGGCTTATAGCCGTCCACTTTGAAGTTGCCGATACCGGTCCCGGCATCGCGCCTGGGGACTTAACAACGCTGTTTGAAGCTTTTGGTCAGACCGAATCCGGGCGCAAAGCGCAAGAAGGCACAGGGCTGGGCCTGCCTATCAGCCGTAAATTTGTGCAGCTGCTGGGCGGCGATGATATCAGGGTAGAGAGTCCGGCCTACCTATCTTTTAGCGATAGAGACGGGCCAGGAGCCGTCTTTGCCTTCCATATTCAAGCCGAAGTTGTAAGCCCAACTGCAATGAACAAGGAGTCCGTTACCGGCAATCTCATATCTGAAATGGATCTGCGTGCGGTAAGTTTGGCCCCCAACCAACCCCACTACCGGATACTCATTGTCGATGACGATCCCACCAACCGCCATCTTTTGCGTGAACTCCTAACGCCCTTTGGCTTTACCCTGCAAGAAGCGAAAAATGGCCGCCAAGCCATTGAAATCTGGCAAGCATTTCAGCCCCATCTCATCTGGATGGATATGCGTCTGCCGGAATTAGATGGTTACCAGGCCACCAAACAAATCAAAACCAAAATTGAAATGCAAAACCCTGTCCTGAATAAAGCCGAAGGGGTTGAACACAAAACAGTTATTATCGCCCTAACGGCCAGTAGCTTTGAGGAAGAAAAGGCTAAAATTTTGGCAGCCGGTTGTGATGATTTTATGCGCAAGCCCTTTCGCGAAGCCGACCTCTTACAGATGATGAGCCGGCACATCGGGGTTCAGTTTATCTATGAAATGCGCGATGATGTGATGGCGACCGGCAGCACGGGTAAGCATAGCCTGACACCAGAAATGTTGGCCGCTTTACCACCCGAGCGGCTAACCCAGTTGGCCGAGGCTATCGAACTGAGTGATATTGTCTGGGCCAATAAAATTATTAGCGACATTCAACACTCTGACCCAAACCTGGCCGCCATATTAAGCCATCTGATCAATAATTTTGAGTACACCACAATTCTGGCGGCTATTAGCCGATTAACTCTTACTAAAGATTGAAAAATAAACAACTTTCTCAGTTCCCCTATACTGCGTAGTGCGTAATCGTATTATTTTCTTCCTATATGTTATGCACTACGCAATAGGTTACCTTGCAAAAACGGGGAGGTTATTCATTTGTTATTTCTAAATTGATACAAATGGGGTTAGTATATAACATCAAGACTCACGCTGTTTGATTGCAGCTCTTATTTGCCACAAATTTGCCCCCATTTCCGATATGGCTATCATTGTAAAACATTCTAAATACCCCCATGTATGACTAATTAGAGGAAAGACTTATGCAACTCAGAAGCAGTACCACCACCCAAGGCCGTAATATGGCCGGGGCCAGAGCGCTCTGGCGGGCCACCGGCATGACCGACAGTGATTTTCGCAAGCCGATTATTGCTATCGCCAACTCGTTTACCCAGTTTGTACCCGGCCATGTTCACCTATTTGATATTGGCCAGCAGGTCAAAGCCATCATTGACGCCAATGGCGGTTTTGGGGTTGAATTTAACACCATCGCCGTAGACGACGGCATTGCGATGGGCCATGACGGCATGCTCTACTCGCTGCCCAGCCGCGATCTGATTGCCGACTCGGTTGAATATATGGTCAACGCCCACTGCGCCGACGCCCTGATCTGCATCAGCAACTGCGATAAAATCACGCCCGGCATGCTGATGGCCACGATGCGTCTCAATATCCCAACGATATTTGTCTCCGGCGGGCCGATGGAAGCCGGCATCAGCGGCAGCCAGAAATTGGATTTGGTCGATGCCATGATCGCTGCCGGTGATAGCACCATCTCCGATGCCCAACTGCTGGAATACGAGCGCCAGGCTTGTCCTACCTGCGGCTCTTGTTCGGGCATGTTTACCGCTAACAGCATGAACTGTCTTAATGAAGCCCTGGGATTGGCCTTACCCGGCAACGGCACCCTGCTGGCTACCCATGCGAACCGCCGCGAACTTTTTGAGCAATCGGCCAAACGAATTGTGGCTATGGCCAAAGCCTACTATCAGGAGAACGATGACAGCATACTGCCCCGCTCCATCGCCACCCGCGAGGCCTTCCAAAACGCCATGGCCCTGGATATTGCGATGGGCGGCTCGACCAACACCGTCCTCCACATCCTGGCCATTGCCCACGAGGCTGATGTTGATTTTACGATGGATGACATTGACGCGATTTCGCGCTATACCCCCACCCTTTGCAAAGTAGCTCCTTCCTCCCACTATCACGTGGAGGATGTGCATCGCGCCGGGGGAATCATGGCAATTATGGAAATGTTGTCCGAGAAGGAACTGATCAATCAGGCCTGCCGGACAGTTTCCGGCACCTCTCTGGGCGAACAGATCCGAGCTTACAGCATCCGCACCGACCCCAGTCCTGTGGCCGAAACCTTCTTTAAGGCCGCGCCGGGCGGCACTAGAACCAAAAACGCCTTTTCGCAGAGCAGCACCTATTCCACGCTAGATATTGATCCGGAAGCCGGCTGTATCCGCTCAGTCGATAATGCCTACAGCCAGGATGGCGGTCTGTGCGTTTTATATGGCAACATCGCCCAGGAGGGTTGCATCGTTAAGGCCGCCGGGGTAGATGCCAGCGTCTGGGAATTCGAAGGTCCGGCCCGCATTTTCCATTCTCAAGATGAAACCAGCCGGGCTATTTTGAATGATGAGATCAACCCTGGTGATGTGGTCGTCATCCGCTATGAAGGCCCCAAAGGCGGGCCGGGGATGCAAGAGATGCTCTACCCCACCTCCTACCTCAAATCAAAGAATTTGGGAAAAGTCTGCGCCCTGATCACCGATGGTCGTTTCAGTGGCGGCACATCGGGCTTAAGCATCGGCCACATCTCGCCCGAAGCTGCCGAAGGAGGCAACATCGGCCTCATCGAGGAAGGCGACCTGATCAGCATCAATATTCACCAGCGGAGCATCAACGTTAAGCTCTCGGCTGAAGAGCTGGCCGAACGCCGCCGTCAGATGGAAGCGAAAGGGGCCGAGGCCTGGTCTGCCGGTCCTCGCCCGCGCCGTATTTCCAAAGCGCTGCAAGCCTACAGCCTGATGGTTACCAGCGCGGCGAAAGGGGCGGTTCGCGATTTGAACCAACTCAAACCCCATCGAGTTAATGGGCACAACGGGGCCTAAATACCCCTGGCGTTAACTTTGTCCAGCGCCACGCATCACAAACAGCAAGAGCGCCGCTTGTTCTTCGCGGCGCTTTTTGCTGCCTACGTGTAGGCGTTGATGATGTTCCGCCATAACCCCTCTTGGACAAACTGCTCTGCCTCACGGTTGCAGCATCACCTGCACGGGTGTGATGTGCTCGCTATGTCGGGTTTGGGTTCGGTTGTAGGTTGCCATAGTGATATATACGGCCCACGGGGTAGATATCAGCCTCCTCCGTAGTTTGTATCTTCAGTAACGGTCAGGCAAAATAGATGGGTATAATGCTAATCTTGTCACCTTTTTGACCTGAATTGGCTCTTTATAGTAAAGGCCTTTTTATTTACCGACTTGCACCCACATTTTTAATGCGGGCTTTACGTCTGATAGGGTGCAAGTCCTATCCAGTTATGGAGCAACGTGATATGAATTTGAAGAGCTTAATTAACACAGCCAGAACAGCAGAGATACCCTTAGCCCAACGTCACGCCGCCTTTGGTCAATTGGTCCGGCACTATCAGGCCATGGTTTATGCGACAGCCTCCACTATTTTGGATGACAAGCAATTGGCTGAAGAAGCGGTTCAAGAAGCCTTTATCACCGCTTATCAAAAATTGCCCCAATTGCGGGAGCCGGACGCCTTTCCCGGTTGGATCAAACAAATTGGGCGAAACGCAGCCTTACGTCTGGTTCGTGGTAAAAGTTTGCCAACAGCCTCTATTGACAGCGCTCATGATATCCCCATATCCGAGGCTGACCCAGCCCTTAAAGCTGAGGTTAGTGACTTACGCGAGCAGGTTTTAACTGCTGTCGAGGCCTTGCCGGATCATGAACGGAGTGTGGTCGAACTTTTTTATATCCAGGGCTACTCGCAGCGTGAGGTGGCAGATGTGTTGACTTTGCCCCTCACCACCGTAAAGAAGCGCTTGCAATACGCCCGGCAGCGTTTGCGAGAAACAATGGTTGAACTTTACAGCCCCACCTTGTCTATCGCCTCTCCTCAGAGGGCAGATTTTGCTGATGTTGTGTTAGAAATTGGCTTTGTCTTGTTGGAAACAAGGCCGCTTTCGTCCCTCATTTGGCTTTTACCGGCCAGCCACCGCTATCTTGTGGGGCAGGCACAACCGGTTCAGTTCTTTTGCTAACGGATACATCCGTAATTTGTTTGCTCTGAAAGTGCACCCAACCGACCGCAAATCGCAAAATCTACGTTGCAAGGTCGCAAAATATGTAACCCTGCAACCTGTTACGCAAATATTACCAACAAACTTGGAGAGTGATCAAATGACATCAAGCTTATTAATTCCGACCGTAATTGAAAATACGGGCCGAGCCGAACGGGCCTATGATATTTATTCAATGCTGCTCAACAATCGCATCATTTTTTTGGGGGAGGCCATTGATGACCGTTTGGCAAACTTGGTTGTGGCCCAACTGCTTTACCTCAACCAAAAAGACCCGGAGCAAGAGATTTCCCTTTATATCCACTCGCCGGGGGGAAACGTTTATGCCGGTTTAGCCATCTATGACACCATCCAGGCGATCTCAAATCCGGTGGCAACGTGGGCCGTTGGGCTAACAGCCAGTATGGCCACCATTCTTTTGGCGGCAGGGACAGCCGGCAGACGGATAGCCCTCTCCCACGCCACCATCCATATGCATCCCGCCGGTGGCGGAACCAAAGGCTATACCTCCGATGTTGAAATTCAATACAAAGAATTGAAACGTATGGACGATTTAGGTCATTCGATTTTAGCCAAACATACCGGCCAAACCGTTGAAACCATTGCCGCTGACTTTGAACGAGATCGCTGGATGGATGCTGAAACTGCCAAAGCGTACGGTCTGGTTGATAAGGTGTCCGCTCAATCGGTTAATGGGGATGCTACCGATGAGGACTGATAGGTTTTTATACGGATTGTAGAAGAATAAGCATAAGTCATCCCGAAGTTTGGAAAGAAAAAGGGTTAGGTAGGATATTCTGAGGAGAAAGACACATGGCCTCTCGCATGCTTGCGATGCGAGAGGCCATGTTTTTCCTTTTACTTAATTATTCAGAAGCTTCTGCAGTGGGTTCCACAGTGGGTTCAACTGTAGGTTCTGCGGTAGCTTCTACAGTAGGTTCGACTGTAGCTTCACCATCAACAGCTTCGGGCAGCGTCAGCACATGGTCGATCACGTGGATAATACCGTTGGCAGTTTGGATGTCGCTGGTAATAACGGTGGCGTCACCAACTGTTACGGTATCACCGTCGACGGTTACGGGTAGGGTTTGACCTTCAAGCGTGTCCAACGATGTAGCTGCGGCCACGTCTGCGGCGGTCAGTTCGCCGTCGACAACGTGATACAGCAGCAGGTTGGTCAATTGTTCGGTGTCGGCCATAAGCGCGTCCAGCGTGCCTGCGGGCAGTTGGGCAAAGGCTTCGTCGTTGGGGGCGAAGACAGTGTAGGGACCTTCGCTGCGCAGTGTCTCGTCCAGACCGGCGGCTTCAAGGGCGCTGTAAAGCGTGGTAAAGCGGCCATCTTCTACAGCCGTATCGAGCAAGTCTAAGGCGGTAATTTCCTCACCGGCCGTGGCCTGGTCGCTCATTACAGGTTTAGCCATTTCCTCAATTGGAATAACAAAGCAGGCGGGGCTGTCGGAGCAGGAGAGATTGACGGCCTGACCAGCTTCCAGGGTTAAGTCACCAGGGAAAATAGCATAGTCCCCGCCCGGCTGGTGGCCGTTATAGGTGTATACCCCTGGCTCGACAACAATCTCCTGGGCAACACCCGGCGCAACACTGATCGAGTCGCGCGTGGGGCCGCTGATATCGAGAATGAGATCGACGGAGGCAAAGTTTTCAAAGTTGATCAGGGCCATACCTTCCGGGATGTCCAGCATGGTGCCTTCGGCCATCGTTTCTTCAGCCATCGTGCCGTCTTCGGCCATCGTTGCTTCTTCATCCGTGGTCGCCGCTGCGCCGGAAAGAAGCGCTTCGGCTTCACTGTTGCCGGGGATACAGAGCGTTTGGCCCACATAGATCAGGTTGGCATCTTCGATAGGCTGGTACGTAGTGGCCGCTGCTGCCGCCGCGTTGGTGGCGTCAACAATGGCGGTGTAAGCGCCGGAGTCGCCGAAGAATTTATCGGCAATGGTGCCCAGCGTGTCCTCAGCCTGAATAACGTAATCCTCAACACAGGTGCCGGAAGCGGCTGATGCGGCCATCATAGCTTCCGGTTCGGCGGTACCCGCCGGCTCTACGGTGCCTTCCGGCTCGGCGGTACCTGCCGCTTCAACGGTGCCTTCGGCCATCATGGCGTCATCTGCCATCATAGCATCATCGTCAGCCGGCATTAAAACTGTGTCGATGGCGTGAATAACGCCGTTATCGGCCACAATATCGGCTTCAATAACCTGGGCATCGTTAACCATCACCGTCTCGCCATCGACCGAGATGTCCAACAGGCCATCGGCCAGGGTTTGGGCTTGGTCTAGCCTGGCAACGTCGGCGGCCATCACCTGGCCATCGACCACGTGATAAAGCAGCAGGTTGCTCAAAGCCGTGGGATCGGCCAGCAGGTCGTTCAACGCGCCGGCGGGCAACTTGGCAAAGGCTTCATCGGTGGGGGCGAAGATGGTGAACGGACCTTCGCCGTTAAGTGTATCCACCAGGTCGGCGGTTTCCAGGGCGGTGACTAAGGTTGTAAAGCGGCCATCTTCCGTAGCCACATCAACCACCGTATTGGTGGTTTCATCCTGATAAGCCGGCGCGGCAAAAGCCAGGCCCGTCATCGAGGCCAGCAGCCCCACGACTATGAGAACATAAAGGGTTTTCAACATTCTTTTTTGCATCTTGTACTTCCTTATACTCCTCTTCAAATATTTATATAATGCTCTTCGCTTTTGCGTAAACAAGAGCGAGAGCCAATCTAGCACGATAGCCGCAGTTGGCTACGTAGGCTAAATCATCTTAGCAACGGATGGGTGGGCTTGCGCCCGTTTTTTATTGTTAAACCGCATTCAATGTTAAAGTGTAAGCGCATAATTACCATTTGCCCATACTCAATCGAGCTA